>CAMBPQ010000085.1 GCA_945869735.1 Planctomicrobium piriforme | reverse complement strand
AACCCGTCCGGCTCCCCGCGACCACCGAAGTCGCCAACCGCTTTCCCATCGCTCGCGCTCCGGGCTTCTTGAGGGCACCGCACCCGTCAGGAAGCCCGGAGCGCAAGCGATGGGGTGCGGGGAGCCCCGATCGACGAGAACGCCTTTGGATCACTTGTGAACCGTCGAAGTCGGATGTGCTCTGGCCGCAGCGCTGCGAATCGGATCGCAACACGGTATCTTCTTGGAGAGTTCCCTCTGCCGCGCTCCTCTGGAAACCTTCCGGCCATGCCACAACTTCCCTTCGATCCGACCCGCCGCACGTTCGTGGAACAAGCCTTGGCCTTGGCGGCTACCGCGATCGCCGGCTCCACGACCTCGGCGTCCGTCCGCGGTGACGAGTCGCGGGCGCGGAAGGTCGGCCCCAACGACAAGGTCCGCGTGGCCGTCATCGGCGTGAACGGGCAGGGGGGAGCGCATCTCAACGAGTGGCTGTCCCTTCCGGACGTCGAGGTCGTGGCGATCTGCGACTGCGACCCTGCCGCCTACGAGAAGCATGGCAAGCGGTTTGAGAAACTCGCCCGTAAGCCCGACTTCATCCAAGACATCCGCACGCTCCTCGAACGCCAAGACATCGACGCGGTCTCGATCGCCACCCCGAACCACTGGCACGCCGTGATGGCCGTGTGGGCGATGCAGGCCGGCAAGGATGTCTATGTCGAGAAGCCGTGCAGCCACAACGTCGACGAGGGCCGCGTGATCACGCAGTGGGCGCGGAAGCTCGGACGGATGTGCCAGATGGGCGCGCAGAGCCGGAGCATGACGGGCACGCGGGAGATGCTTGACTTCGTGAAGGCGGGAAAACTCGGCCCCGTGAAGGCAGCCCACGCGATCTGCTTTCGCCAACGCAACAGCATCGGCCTCGTCGACACGCCGGCACCCATTCCACCGGGGCTCGACTTCGACCTCTGGGCGGGCCCAGCCCCCAAGGTGGTGCCGATCCGCAAAAAGCTCCACTACGACTGGCATTGGAACCGCGTCACCGGCAACGGCGATCTTGGAAACCAGAATCCCCACGAACTCGACAAGTGCCGCTGGGCCCTCGGCAAACAGGAGTTGCCGAAGCGGGTGGTGAGCCTGGGTGGCCGGCTCGGCTACATCGACAATGGCGACGTGGCCAACAGCCAGGTGACGATCTTCTCGTGGGACGACGCGATCCTGATCTCCGACGTCCGCGGCCTGCCGATCAGGACACCGGTGACCTTCGGCCTCGCCAAGGCGAAACCCTTTGGTGGTGCCGCCACGATCTTCTACGGCACCGAGGGCTTCGCCGTGGCCCCCAGCTACAACTCGGGGGCGGCCTTTGATTATGAAGGCAACGAACTCAAAGCCTGGTCCGGGGGCAGCTATCAGCAGCACTTCGCCAACTTCGTGAAGGCGATCAGAAGCCGGCGGCACGAGGATCTCCACCTCGACATCGAGGACGGCCATCTCTCGAGCGCCTTAGCTCACCTGGGAAACGTGTCGTGGGCCCTCGGCGAGCCCGTTGCTCCGGGCACGCGGCCTACGCTCGCCGCCGGCGACCCGCACGTCGTGGCCTCCCTCGATACCTTCAACGGCTACCTTACGGACCACCAGATCGACTTCGAGAAGACGACGTTGAAACTTGGTCGGGAGCTCACGATCGACCCCCAGACGGAGCGGTCGACCGACGACGAGGCCGATCGCCTCTTCACCCGCGACTACCGCAAGGGCTACGAGCTCCCGAGGGTGTAGCGCGAGCCTGATACGGATTCTTTTTGAATGGTGCGCAGCCCCCATCGCTGACGCGATTGGGCTACCGGCTCATCGCGTGAGTGGTGCGGCCGGGGTCATCCGGGCCGCCGGGCCTGCACGATCCGGGGCAGTCCGGCCATGTCCTTGAGCGTGGCCTCGGGCAGCAGGCCCGGCTGCCTTGCGATCGCGGCTTCCGCCGCCGCCACCACCGCCGGCCCGATCTCGACCAGGAGCCAGCCGCCCGGTGCGAGCGCGGCGAGCGCGGCGGCCACGAGCCTTTCGACGACCTCCACCCCCGTCGGGCCCGAGACGAGGGCCGTCCGCGGTTCGTGGAGCCGCACGTCGCGGGGCAGGGCCTCAAACTCATCCTCGCGAACGTACGGCGGGTTGCTGACGATCACGTTCCAAGGGCCCGCGGCCCGCGGGTCAGACATCAGATCGCACTGCACGAACGTTATCCGGTTGGCCACGCCGTGATGTTCTGCGTTGGCCCGGGCCACGGCGATCGCAGCCGTGGAAATGTCGGTGGCCACGATCGTGGCCTTCGGTAGGCGGGTCGCAAGCGTTACCGCGATCGCCCCGCTGCCCGTGCCGACGTCGATGATTCGCGGCGCGGCGGCCGCCTTGCAGAGGTCGATCGAGCGGACGACGAGCCCTTCGGTTTCGGGCCGCGGCACGAGCACGTCTTTCGTGACCGAGAAGGGGAGCGAGAAGAACTCCCGGCTGCCGACCAGGTAGGCGACGGGCTCCCCTTCGCCGCGCCGCTTCACCAGCTCGCGAAACCGCCCCCGCTCCTGATCGGAGACGGGCGTGCCGAAGGCCGTGTAGAGGGCGATCCGCGGACAGCCGCGAACGTGCGCGAGGAGCACCTCGGCATCGAGGCGGGGGCTGTCGCTGTCCCGGGCCCCGAGCCACTCGGTGGTCCAGGTGAGCAGCCGGCCCACGGTCCAGACGTCGTCACTCATGACTGCCTCCTCAACTCGCGGTGGACTTGGACGACTGCTCCATCTCGCTCTTCCGCTGCGATCGTGCGTACTGTTCAATCGCATCGACCACGAGCCCGAGCCGCCCAACCATCACCTGGTCGAGCGTGAAGCTCTCATTGATGCGGTGATCGGTGACGCGATTCTGCGGGAAGTTGTAGGTGCGAATCCGCTGGCTGCGGTCGCCGGAGCCAACCTGCGTCTTTCTCTCGGCCGACCGCTTGTCGTGCTCGATCGCCCGCTGGTGTTCATAGAGCCTCGTCTTCAGCACGCGAAGTGCCTTGGCGAAGTTTTTGTGCTGGCTCTTCTCGTCTTGGCACTGAACGACGATCCCGGTTTCGAGGTGCGTGAGCCGGACGGCGGAGGCGGTCTTGTTGACATGCTGGCCGCCCGGGCCGCTCGCGCAAAAGAGATCCTTGCGATAGTCGTCGGGCGAGATCGACACCTCCACGTCCTCAGGCTCCGGCAGCACGGCGACTGTGGCCGCCGAGGTGTGGATCCGCCCCTTCGTCTCCGTGTCGGGCACCCGCTGCACGCGGTGGCCGCCGCTCTCGTGCTGGAGTTTGCGAAACACGGCATCTCCCGAGACGCCGAGGATCATGTCCTTGAAGCCACCGAGCTCTGTGGGGCTCGCGTCGAGCACCTCGAAGTCCCAGCCGAGCTCCGTGCCCCAGCGGTGATACATCTCATAGAGGTCGCGGACAAAGAGCGCTGCCTCGTCGCCGCCTGTGCCAGCCCGCAGTTCCATGATGCACCGCGTACGATCGGCGTCTTCGTCGCCCGAGCAGAGGTCGAGCAACGCCTCCCACTCCACTTCCCGATGCCTTTCGAGCTCGGGAAGCTCCGCCTCCGCGAGTTCACGAACGTCGTGGTCGTCGCCCCCGATCATCTCCCGATGCTCGCGGATCTGTCGTTCAAGCGCCACGAACTGCCGGTAGCGAAGCGCAAGCCGGGCGAGCGTGCCGTGCTCCCGGGCTGCGGCCGAGAGCTTCTGCTGGTCGGCAAGCACGACCGGGTCGACAAGGGCCTGTTCGAGCGCCTCAAAGCGTGCGAGCTTCTGCTCGAGTTCGCTGCGCAGACCGCCCGAGGTGAGATCAGCCATGGATCGCGACTGCCCGCCCCTCGGAGAAACCACTCGATTCAGAAGCCTGGGTCAGCCAACCAGGCCCCAGAGCCAAGGTTCGCCAACAGGCCTCGGGGCCGGAGTTAGGAAGCGGGCGCTTCGGCGGCCTTCTTCTTCTTGAGGCTGGCATAGCCCGCGCCGGCGAATTTCGACTTGAACTTCTCGATGCGGCCGGCCGTGTCGACGAACTTCAGCTTGCCCGTGAAGAAGGGGTGGCAGACGTTGCAAATGTCGACCTTGATCTCCGGCACCGTGCTCCGCGTGGCAAACGTGTTGCCGCAGCCGCAGCGGACGACGGTGTGGATGTAATTGGGGTGGATGCCGTCTTTCATGGTCGTGATCCGGTTCGGAGAAACAGGTCTGGAAAATCCGCGAGCCCCTTACTGTAACGAGCAGGCCATCACCCGGCAATGCGGGCCATCCTCACTGCTTGATAGCTGTTTTTTCAAGGCGGTCGGCCAGCAACCGACTGCCGAAACGCTGCGGCGAACCGTCCTCCCGGAGCACCTTCACGGCCTCGTCGATCCGGCCGAGGGCCGCGAGTGCCCGGCCGAGATTGGCCCGGGCCGCGTCCGTCCACCGGCTGTCCGGCGCGGTCTCGAGGGTCATGCGTTGGAGGTAGTCGACGGCCGCCTCGTTCTCCCCCTCGGCGAGCGTCACGACGCCAAGCCAGTAGGTCGCGTCTTCCTTCATGCGTCGGTAGAGCCGCTCCACGGCGTCTGCCTGAGGAGGCGGAGCGGCCTGCACCGCCTGCTGGATCACCACCTTTGAAGGACGAGCCGCGAGGTACGCGGCCTTGGCCCCATCGGGACCATCAAGGTCGCCGCGAAACTCGCGGACGCGGGCGGTGAAGAGCGGCCGGATGAGTCGCATTTCCTGCCGCTCGCCGCGTCTGGACTCGGCATACGTCACGGCCAGCGGGGCGAGTTCGCGAGCCACGACGGGCGCCGTGGAGGCAGCGGAGCGGCGGACCACTGTCTCCCAGGGAAACTCCCACAGGACGACGTGGGCGTCGACACCCGGCAGGCCGGCGGCGGCCCGTGCGCCAAGGGCATCGGCATCGACCGCCAACCGCATGCCGTGCTTCGCGGCGCACTCCTTGTCGAGCGCGGCCATACGACGCGAGAGGCTCCACGGATCGGCGACCACCAAAACCGAAAGCGATGCGACATCGGACGACTTCACCGGGTAGGGGCGGTCCGGCAGCGACAACGCCTCGAGAATCGCAGGATCGGCGGCCGCCTGCCGGGCCGTCGCCACGCCAGCCCCGTTCGGGCCGGGGACAGGCATCCCGTAGGTCGGCTCGAAGAGGTAGGCCTCGCCGCCCGTGACGACCGCGGGAAGCCACGGCCGTGCCGAGCCGGCCGCTGCATCGCCTGTGGCGAGCATCACGCCGTCGAGACCTGCCTGCCGCAGCAGCTCGATGAAGATCCATGCCCGCTGAGCGGCGCTGGCGCGGCCAGACAGCAGCATTTCGCCGGGCAGAAACCACCGTGTACCCGGCGTCTCGGTGGAGGGCACCATCGGCGGATCGCTAACGATGGCGAGCGACCGGATCGTCCACTCGAACAGGTTTCGAGCGACGTCGATGTCGTCGATGGCATCACCGCGGGCCGAGTTGGCGATGTCGGCGAGCCAGCGTCGGTCGCGGACGGCGATCACGTCGCCACCAGCGTCGAACAGCCGCTGCTCGAGCGCCGCGTCGAGGCCAGGGCGGAGGTCGTCACGCAGCGTCGACACGAGCGGATCGATCCGCCACCCCGCAGCCTCGGCCGACGTCAGGTGGCCCCACTGGCTGAGCCTGTCGAAGGCCTGTTCGTAAGCCCGCTGCTCGTCGAAATCGTCGAGTCTTGCCAGCGCTGACACCGCGCCGGCGATGAGCTTGTCGCCGGCGACGCGGGCTGCGGCCGATCGCCCGGTCGCGATACCAGACACCGGCGGCTGCCGTGGGGCCGGCCCGCCGCATCCCGCCCCGACCAGCACCAGCGCACCGAGCAGGCACGCCGTGCGTGCGATTGGCCATGCCCGTGGCCACGACCACGGTGCTCTCCCCGTCATACCCGCTCCCCCGCGAGCTTGGCCTCGTGGATCCGCAAGACCCGCTCGAGCACGCCTCCGAGCTGGTCCAGCGGCACCATGTTGGGGCCGTCGCTGGGGCTGGTGTCGGGATCCGGATGGGTCTCGAAAAACACGCCGTCGATGCCCACCGCCGCCGCCGCGCGGGCGAGCGGTTCGACGAGCGTGCGGTCGCCGCCCGTCGCCTCCCCGAGGCTCGCAGGCCGCTGCACCGAGTGGGTGGCGTCGAAGATCACCGGCACGCCCAGGGCTCGCATCGCGGGCAGCCCGGTGAAGTCGTTGACGAGGCGACCGTAGCCGAAGAATGTGCCGCGTTCGCAGAGCAGAATGTCTTGGCAGCCGCCGGCGAGTAGTTTTGCGACGGGGTGCCGCATGTCGGTCGGGGAGACGAACTGCCCCTTCTTCACGTTGACCGCCCGGCCGGTCGCCGCGGCAGCGAGCAGGATGTCGGTCTGCCGGCAGAGAAACGCCGGGATCTGCAGCATGTCGCAGACCTGCCCGGCCGCCGTCGCCTGCTCCGGCAGATGCACATCGGTGGTCACGGGGAGCCCGGTCGCGGAGCGAACCCGTTCCAGCACGGCCAGCCCGGCATCGATGCCCGGCCCGCGGAACGAGCCGCCGCTCGTCCGGTTGGCCTTGTCATACGAGGCCTTGAAAACAACCTGAATCGGCAGCCGTGACGCGAGCACGGCGAGCGTTTCGGCGATCAGCAGGCAGAGTTCGGCCGATTCGACCACGCAGGGGCCGGCAATCACGACCAGCGGTTGCCCAGGACCGCACCTGTGGCGGCCGATCTGGGCCGGGAGTCTGGGATTCACGGGGGGCGGCTCCGCGAGGCAAGAGGGACACACGTCGGTAGCTGAATGGTATCGGAGCGCAGCGAAATGCGGCGCGCTGCGCAAAATCAAACACCGCCTTTCCAGGAGAATCCGCGAAAACGCGAGGGAAAGTGACGATGGACTTTGGCACGCCGCGTGCATTCTCTCGTGATCGTGGAGAAGGCTCAGGCCTCATCCACAACCCACACGCTTGGATATCCAAGGTGGGGTCTCCGACTTTTTCCGGGCGTGCGGTCGCCTTGCCCCTGACCCGTATGCCTATGGCAGGGTGCTCCTGCCGAGTCGAAGACCCCACTTTTTTTCTTGGACTGCAGCGGAATCTGTGGGAATCCCGCCGCCCCACCACGGCGATTTCCACGACCCGCTTCAGTCCGCGTCACGCCCACAGTCACCACCCGCAGACGCGTGGGGATGCTGGAAAACGGGCTACTCTTGACGATAACGGGGTTTGTGCGCTAATTTCGCGGGGCTGCGGGCTGCGACTGTCACCGCCGCCTCCGTGCCACGGCATGCCGCCAGCGTAGCTTCAATTGGCAGAGCACCGCATTCGTAATGCGGGGGTTGCGGGTTCGACTCCCGCCGCTGGCTCTCGGTGGGTTCTGCGACCCGCATAGTCTCCAACTGCGAGGACATTTCTATGGTTGCCACCGCCCGACTCGACATCCGCGATCTGATCACCGGCAGCGGTCCTTTCGGCCCGACCGAAGTGCGAGCCGTTGTAGACGTCCTGGGCTCCGATGCCTCCGCACACCGCGACCTCCGTGCCGCCGTTCGCGAGCTCGAGGCTGTTTCCGAACGCAGCCCGGCTGCGTCAGTCAAGCTCGGCGTCTGCCAGCGGCTCTTGGGCAAGGCCCGCGAAGCCCTCGAGACGCTCAAGTCGGCCGACGGCGGGGCGCTGGCACTGTTCCACCAGGGGCTCGCCCATGTCGCCGAGGGCGGCTACGAGAAGGCGTGCGAACTGTTCGACTCCGCTCGCAAGGCCGGATATGACGCGGCGACCTGTGTGGCTGCCTCTGCCGACGCACTTCGCTCGGCAGGCAAGGTTGACGAGGCGCAGAAGACGCTCGACGGTCTCGGCGCCGCTGGCGACTCATCGGCCGAGTACTGGACCGTCCGCGCGGGTCTGCTAACCGACAACGGCACACGGCCGGAGGAGGTCGCCCACGCCCTGGAAAAGGCACTCGCCATCGATGCTGGGCATCCCGGCGCCCTGTTCCTCATGGGAGTGATCTCCGACCGGGTCGGCAACGAGGATGAGGCCCGCGAATACTACGAGCGGTCGCTCGCCCGCTATCCGGCGACCGTGGGATCGCTGATCAACCTGGGCCTGCTCTACGAAGACAAAGACGACTTCGCCAAGGCGCAGCAATGCTACCGGCGGGTCCTCGAGTCGTATCCCGATCATCCCAGAGCGCGGCTCTTTCTCAAGGATTCGTCGGCGTCGGGCGACCTGCAACTCGACGAACAGGAGATGAAGACTCGCGACCGTCTCGACCAGGTGCTGACCCTGCCGGTGAGCGACTTCGAACTTTCGGTGCGGAGCCGCAACTGCCTGCAGAAGATGGGCATCCACACGCTGGGCGACCTGGCCCGGACCAGCGAGGAGGAGATCCTCGCCAGCAAGAACTTCGGCGAGACCAGCCTGGTCGAGATCAAAGACATGCTCGCCTCAAAGGGGCTGTCGCTTGGCCAGATCGCCACGCCGGCACCAGCGGCCGAAACCGTGGAGCCGGAACCGGTCGAACCGTCGGCCGACGAGCAGGAGATCTACGTGTTGCCGATCACCGACCTCAACCTCTCAGTTCGGGCACGGAAATGCACGACGAAGCTCGGCATCAGCACGATCGGCGACCTCGTTCGGCGCACGGCCGAGGACCTGCTCGAGTGCAAGAATTTCGGTGTCACGAGCCTCAACGAGGTGCGGGAAAAGCTCACGGAGCGGGGCCTCAAACTCCGGGGCGACTGACCTTCATTCTGCGACGGAACCTCCTGTAGCCACACGACTTCCGTCCTCGTCGGAGGATCCAAAAGTTTGCGTGCGGTCCGGTTTCTCGTTAGCCTCAATGGTGAGTCGGGCGCATCGTCATCCGTTGGATTGACCGCGTCGGGCCGGGTTCTCGCCGGAGCACGCGCAGCATGACGTCCGCAAGCCTCAAGGAAAAGCCGGTTCGGGATCTGGCCCGTCTCGCGAAGCAGCACGGCGTCGCCGGCTGGCACGCCATGCGAAAAGACCAGCTCATCAAAGCGCTGGTCAACAAAGCGAAAATGGCCTTGGCCCCCGAGACGCGACGCTCCCCGGCGCGGCCGGGCGGGGCGCTCGCGGTTCGCGTGAAACTGGCCGCAGTTCCTGCAGTCACGGCCGCGGCGGTGGCCCGTTCCGCCGAGGTCACACGACGGATCACCGAAGCCCGCGAGCGAATTGCAAAGGCCAAAAATCTCGCCACGCCGCCCGAAGGCGGACGCAGCAAGCGGCCTGCCCGCGACCGCATGGTGCTCATGGTGCGTGGCCCTCACTGGCTGCACGCCTTCTGGGAGGTCGGTCCGCGGAGCATCGACCGTGCGCAGTCGGCCCTCGGTCAGGAGTGGCATGGGGCGCGGCCTGTGCTGCGGGTCTTGCGGATTGAGTCGGGCCTGCAGGGATCCCCTTCGGAGCAGGTGGTCCGGGAGATCCGCGTCCACGGCGGGGTGAAGAACTGGTTCATCGACATCCAAGAATCGCTGCGCTGCCGCGTCGAGCTCGGCTATCTGACATCGACGGGACGGTTCCATTCGCTCGTGCGGAGCAATGCGGTCTCAACACCGGCGGCCTCGCAGTGCGACACGCTCGACTCGCACTGGGGAGAGATCGTCGACGACTGTGATCGCATCTACGCGATGAGCGGTGGATTCTCGGTCGAAAACAACAGCACCGAACTCCAGGAACTCTTCGAGGAACGGCTGCGGCGGCCGATGGGTCCACCGGCGGTGACTCGCTCGCTGCCGACGGCCGAGAAGGGAATCGAGGATAGCGCGGTCGGCTTTCAACTTGAGGTCGACGCGGAGTTGATCGTCTACGGTGCCACCCGGCCCGATGCCTACGTGACGCTCCAGGGCGAGCCCGTCAAGGTGCAGCCTGATGGCACGTTTCGGGTGCGGGTCGACATGCCCAACAAGCGGCAGGTGCTGCCGATCGTGGCCAGTGTTCCGAACGGCGGCGGCCGCCAGACGGTGGTGATGGCCATCGAGCGAAACACGAAATCGATGGAGCCCCACGGCCGGGACATGCGCGACGACTAGAGCGACGAGACTTTTGCCGCCCCCGAACCGGCGAACCACGGACGTTGGATGCGCTCTGGCAGCGGTGTGGAGCGGGGGGGGTGCTACCCGTATTCCCCGCGCTTGCGCTTGGGGCTTCCTGACGGGAGGCCCTTCTTCCCCATCGTGAGGAGCCGGGGGTGGCACGCGCAGACGCCGGGGAATCTTTGCGACTCACGAGCGACGCCCCGTCGGCCAAGCGGGCATCCTGTAGCAAAATCCCCCGGCGGCGAGCATGCCACCGCCGGCAAACCAATCCGGCACCGCCTCGATGCCACCCGTATTCCCCGCGCTTGCGCTTGGGGCTTCCTGACGGGAGGTAAGGGGGTCGGCGAACGCTCGAGGATCGCCTGAGCCGCCGCGGCCCTCAGCGACGAGACTTTTGCCGCCCCCGAAGCCGGCGAACCACCAACGTCGAATCCGCTCTCGCCGAGCGTAATCCTGGGTCTTGAGCGAAGAAGTGTCGCATCAGCCTTGCACATTCCGCCGATTGGCAAAGTCAGCGCCAGGGGTGACAATCGCCGTCTCCCGACATGGTTCGGGCGGCAGACGGCAACCCTTCGACGGAGAGGTGATTCATCATGGCCGGCAAGAAGATCATCATGCGGACGGGCGAGGCACTCGCTGAAGCAGACGAGGCCTGGAGCGCAGCCGAGCCGGAGGTGGTGATCGGCGAACTCGACGGTCCTGTGGGCTACGCGATCGCCAACCTGATCGGCGACCAGGTGAAGGGCCACACCCGCGTCTGGGCGATTCTCAACAGCGACGTGCAGGTCCGCCCCGCCACG
>CAMBPQ010000084.1 GCA_945869735.1 Planctomicrobium piriforme | reverse complement strand
GAAGATCCTCCGTGTCGACACCGAAGAGCGGAAGATCGGCCTCTCGAAGAAGCGGGTGGGCTGGTCGAGCGACCGCGAGGCCGCCGAGGGGCCAGGCGAGATCTGACCTTCCAGAGCGAAGACGACTTTGGTGGTGCGGGGCGGGGTGCTACCTGCCTTCCCCGCGCTGGCGCTTGGGGATTCCTGACGGAAGGCAACGGGGTCGGCGAACGCTCGAGGAGCGCCTGAGCCGCCGCGGCGATAGAGCAACGAGACTTTTGCCGCCCCCGAACCGGCGTTCCACGTCAGTCGAATCAGCTCGAGCCGGTTTATTGAATAACCTCGAGAGCGACGATCGGCCCGATCGTGTCGCCGTCGTCATGCACCGTGGCGTGGGCGATGCCGAGGTGGCAGATGCGTATCGTACCCATTCTGGCAATGGATGAGCCCGCCGGGCCTGGTGTGCCGATACGCACCCGGCGGGGTGGCAGGGCCGCGGCCTTGGGCTGCCCGTCTTTCGTGAAGGAGACGGCTTCGTAGACGAGCGCCTCGGCGGCTGCAGGATCGACCATGTCGAAGACGAGGCAGCGATAGGCCGATGCGCCCGATCGGCGGGTGACGGTGAGCCAGACGATGAGCCGGTTGCCCGGCTGGAGGCGCGACACGTCAACGGTGTCGGGACCGCCCGCCGGTGGCCGCAGGTCGGCGGTCTGCACCACGGGGCCCGCATCGTGGGCCGAGCCCGGCGGGACCGCTTGAGCGGCGGCGGCTGGTCGAGCCGGCATGTCGATCGGCACCGGGGCGAGCTGGGCCGCGGGAACGTCGCTGGCGCTGAGCACCTTCATTCCTCGATCGGCGAGCCGACCCAGATCACCGGTGATCGCAAAGCCACCGGCGACAATGCCCAGCGCCGTGCAGCGGGCGAGGATGGTGGACATCTGCGGAGGTGTCGCCAAGGGAGGTGCTGCGGCAGTGGAGGAGGCGACCCAAGTATGCGCGGCTCCTTGCACGAGGCGTCGCGGCACCGGGAATTTCGGGTGGCAAAGGCTGCCGGTCGTGAGGGTCGCACACTTTCGGGCGGACTCGACTTCTGTGGAGCGACGGCTTACCCTCCGCAAAACCGTGCCTGGATGGCATCGACTTGCCGAGGCGTGAACGGCACCGGGCCGGCGAGTAACCCTGGATCACGTCGCTCCTCGGGCACGAGGCGGTCGATCATCGCGGCGATCAAGGCATCCATGCCGACGCCCGTGACCGACGACATGGCGAGCGCCCCGGGCAGCATCACACCCGGGGCGAGATCGCACTTCGAGAGCACGAGCAGTTCGTTCGGCGACAGTTCCTCCATGACCGACGGCAGCGCGTTCACCGGCACCACGCGGAGCGCGAGATCGGCCGCCTGGTGTTCGGCCACGGCTCGGGACATCCCCGCGCGTTCCACGGGCGTCACGTTGGCCCCGTCGCCGCGCAGCCCCGCGACGTCGACGAGGTCAACTTCCCAGCCGTCGAGGACGGCGCGGGCCGTGACCACGTCGCGGGTCGTGCCCGGGATGGGCGAGACGATGCTGCGGCCGTGGCCGACGAGGGTATTCATGAGACTGCTCTTGCCTGCATTCACCTCGCCGGTCAGCACGATCCGCCACGGTCTCGTGAGCCGCAGACCCACGCGGGCGGCCGCGAGTAGCCGGGCGGCCATGCGGGTCGAGGCGTGTTCGTCGCCCGCGGTGGCCAACGTCTCGATGTGGCGCAGTTCGCGGTCGAGGCTGCCTGCCGCCTGCCGCGCGAGGATCCGCGCAGCTTTCGGCCCTCCTGCAAACGGCAGCGCCCGCCGGGCCGTCTCGGCGGAGGTGGCCCCGCTATCGTCCGTCGGCCAGTCGTGCCACGGCACCCGCCGAGCGCCGCCGGCCTCGAGGCCGGCGACCACAGCCGCCGAGGCCGCCGTGCCGCCATGGCAATGCACCTCCGCCCGGCTACGGTCGTGCCTGACGACGACCACGTTCTCTCCCGTCGTCCGCCAGGTGCCGAAGCAGATCGCCCCGTCCGGCCGCCCGGCGACCGGGCCCCCCCGGGCCGCGAACAGCCGGTCGATGGTCGCCGCCGCGTCGTCTCCGGCGACTCCGACCACAGACAGTGCCCCGCGGCCCGGAGGCGTGAGCAGGCTGCACCGCATGGTCTGGACGTCTTCGGGCTGGCTGCTAGAAAAACGAGTCACAAGTTCATTATCCCCGCGCGGAGGATTTCCATGGCCGATTGGATCGAGGTAGGCGACAAGGCCCCCGATTTCACGCTCGCGACGCACGACGGCACGAAGCTGAAACTCTCGAACCTCAAGGGCGCGCCGGTCGTGCTCTATTTCTACCCCAAGGACGACACCCCGGGCTGCACAAAGGAGGCCTGCGGCTTCCGCGACGCGAAGGCAAAACTGGCGAAACTCAAGGCGGTCGTGCTCGGCGTCAGCCCGGACGGCCCGGCGAGCCACGAGGCGTTTCGGGCGAAGCACAAGCTTGCCTTCACGCTGCTCTGCGATCCAGATCATACGGTGGCGGAGAAGTATGGTGCCTGGCGAGAAAAGAACATGTATGGCAAGAAGTCGATGGGCATCGCGCGCAGCACGTTTGTGATCGACGCCAACGGTCGGGTGGCGAAGGTGTTCAAGGCGGTGAGGCCCGACATTCATGCCGAGCAGGTCCTCGCGGCCCTCGCCGAGGCGTGAGGCCGCTCAAGAAGCCCGGAGCAGGAGCGACGGAGTTACTCGTCCTTCGCCTTGTCGGCCGAGGTCTTGCCGCGGACGTAGAGCCGGATCGGGACTTCGTGGAACGGTAGTTCCTTGCGGAACGCGTTGAGCAGGTAGCGACGGTAGGGATCCGAGAGACTCCGCGGAGCGCTCGCCGAGATCACGATCGTCGGCGGAGCGACCTCGACCTGCGTGGCGTAATAGAGCCGGACCGGGCGGCCGCGGGAGTCGGCTGGTGGCCGGTTGGCCTCGACGGCCTGGCGAAGAACGGTGTTGAGCCGGGCAGTCGGAGTCCGCTCACGGCTCTGGCGGTAGAGCCGCTGGGCGGTATCGATCACAGCCTTCACGTTCCTGCCCTTGGTGGCCGTCACGAAGGCCACCGGTGCCCACGGCATCGTCCGGAACGTATCGCGGAGATACTCCTCCCACTCCTGCTTCTTCACGTCGGCGGCATAGAGATCCCACTTGTTGACCACGAACACGACAGGCTTTGCCTCCTCGGTGATCGTGTCGGCCAGCTGCTTGTCGACCTTCCCGATCGGTTCGGAAGCGTCGAAAAACAAGAGCACGACGTCGGCCCGGCGGACGCTCCGCTGGGCGCGGTGCGTCGAGTAAAAGTCGACGTCGGTCTTGCGGCTCTTCGACCGGCGCAGGCCCGGTGTGTCGATCGCGAGAAAGGCCCGGCCGTCGACCTCGAAGCGGACATCGATGCTGTCGCGGGTGGTGCCGGCGATGGGGCTCGTGATCACGCGTTCCTCGTGGGCGAGGGAGTTGACGAACGTGCTCTTGCCCACGTTGCGGCGGCCCACCATGGCGAGCTTCATCTCGGGCAGATCCGCTGATTCCGGCTCGTCGCCCGTCGGTTCCGGCAGCCGTTCGAGGATCGCGTCGACGAGCGTAACCCGGTTGCGATTCTCGCGGGCGCTGACGATGAGCGGTGCGCCGTAGCCGAGGGCGGCGAACTCGTGGGCCTGCGGGTCGAGTTTCGGCCCGTCGGCCTTGTTGGCCACGAGCACCACGGGACAGCCGAACTTGCGGATGCGACGCGCCACCTCCACGTCGGCCGCCAGGGGCCCGGAGCGGACATCGACGATGAACAGCACGACTGCGGCCGAAGCGAGCCCCGCTTCGATCTGCCGGTCAATGAGCGCCGTGAGCCCGTCCGGGTCGTCGAACCCCATGCCGCCGGTGTCGACGAGTTCCATCACGCGACCGTCAAGCTCGACCCGCTGCACGAGCCGGTCGCGGGTCACGCCCTCCGTCGGGTCCTCGATCGCGATCCGCTTCTCGATGAGCCAGTTGAAGAGGGTCGACTTGCCCACGTTGGGTCGGCCGACGATAACGACTTGGGGAATCATGGGCGGGTTACGCTCCGTTGGCGGGGAGGCTCGGAACGTCGCCCAGCCGCCGCCGCGGCGTGGAGTGAACGAGATAGCGGTGGGTGATGGCGTCAGAAAACTTACGGACGAGCCCTTCGAGCTGTCTGAGGAGAGCCGCGAGTTCGCCGCGGGAGCCGCGTTCGTCGACCTCCGCGAGTCGGTCGACATCGGCGAGCCTCAGTTGGCCGACGGCGTCCATCACGGCCCGCCGTTCCCCAGACAGCACCGGCGACGCATCGTCGTCGGGGAGCGCCTCCACGTGGTCGGCGAGGGCCGCGAACTGAAACCCGATGCTCCGTGGGTTGGTCTCGTCGATGAGGAGCAGATCGATCAGTGGCGCCGCCTCGAGCAGGCCGGGGTAGCGGTTGCGGTAGGTCATCGAACTGTCAGCAATCTCGAGGAGCATCTCGTCGAGCCGCTGCGAATCACTGCGACCCCCGTCGCCGAGTACGGGGGGCCGCGTCGCGGCGAGAGTCGGCTCCAGCAGTTGGATCATCGCCGCGGACCGCTCCAGGCGGCGGCCCATGTCGAGGAACAGCCAGCCCGGACCGCGGGTCATGCTTTCCATGCCGAGCCCGGCGAAGGCGGAGAGTTCGAAGATCACGGTGTCGAGGTGGGGCAGCACATCGGCGAACCGGCCCGGCGAGAGCGTGACGGCCGGCCGTCCCGAGAGCGAGTCACGGCGCACCCGGGAGAGGACCTTCCAGGAGTCAATCGAGATCCGGTCGCGGACGACCGACGCTGTCCGCCAGAGACGATCGATGCTCTCCCGCACACTGCCCTGCCGCGATCCGTCGTGCACGAGCGCCTGGATCTCCGCGTGCATCTCCCACAGGGCGCCAGGCTGCGACGGCGAGCGCCATTCGGGTCGGACATGCGCCGGTCCCGCCAGTGCGTTGAGCAGCACCGCGGCCTCAGCCGCGCATTCCTGGTGCGACTCCGATGCCAGCCGGTTTGTCACGGTGCGCAGCAGGCGGGCCGTTCCTTCGGCCCGCTCAACGTGTCGCCCGAGCCAGTGGAGGTGATCGGCCACCCGACTCGGGAGATCGTAACCGCTGCGGCGTAGCGGGATCGGCTGGCCGGGTCGGCGGAGAAGGCTGATCGGCGGTACCGGCCCTTGGGCGAGCACCCAGACGTCCTTCGAGCCCTGACTGGAGAGGAGCAGTTCCTCACCCGATGACCGACCCGCGGACATTCTCGCCAGCGCCCCCCGCATCGTCTGGTAGCCATCGGGGGTCGCGATGGCGAAGCATCGCATCAGCACCGATGCGGGGGCGATCGCGGCGTCGTTCCAGCAGGGGGCGACCGAGCGTTCCACCCGCTCGCGGCCGACCCAGTCGGCGGGCCGCGACCGAATCTCGTCGACGAGCCGGGCCCGCGAGGCGGCGTCGAGCAGCCCCGGCACGAACCGCTTCATACCGGGGCGCGAGGCGATCGGCTCCACCACGCAGGCATCGAGCGTGTGGAGCACGTGGTCGAGGTTGGCGGGGATGCCGCACCACCACGATCGCGGGGTGGCCAGTTCGAGTTCCTCGCCCAGCAGTCGCCGCGACACGGCCGGCAGAAACTCCGCGAATCCAGGCGACTCGACGATCCCGTTGCCCAGGGCATTGGCGACGACCGCGCGGCCGCGGCGGACCGCCTGCACGAGTCCTGGCGTTCCCTCCAATGCCGTGCCGTCGAGTTCCAGCGGATCACACTGCCGGTCGGGCACTCGCCGTAAGAGCACATCCATCGGCACCAGGCCGCCGAGCGTCTTGAGGCCGAGGCGGTCGTCGCGGACGGCGAGGTCGCCTCCTTCGACGAGCGGGTAGCCGAGGTAGCGGGCGAGGTAGGCGTCTTCGAAGTAGGTCGAGCTCGATGGACCCGGGCTCTGCAGACCGATTCGCGGATCATCGCGACCTGGGGCGAGCCCACGCAGCAATGAACGCAGGCCCATGAAGAATGGCGCCAGCCGCTCCACGTTGCATTCCTGGAATGCGGCCGGAAACAGCCGGGAGACGACGAGCCGATTCTCGAGCGCGTAGCCCAGGCCACGGGGCACGTCGGTGCGGTCACCAAGGGCCATCCACTGGCCGTCACGGTTGCGGGCGACGACGGCGGCATAGAGGTGCAGCCGGCGTCCACCGAGGACGGGCAGATCGTGGCAGCAACGCAGGAAGGCGGGATGCCCGAGCACGAGTTCGGGTGGCACGATGCCTTCGCGGAGCATAGTTTGCGGACCGTAGATGTCGGCGAGCAGGGCGTCGAGCACCCGGGCCCGCTGATTGATGCCCACCTCGAGCCGGGTCCACTCGGCGTCGGCGATCACCAACGGGATCGGGTCGAGCACCCACGGCCGCTGTTCACCGGATTTCTCGTCCTGCATGGTGTACGTGACACCATTGTCGCGGATCAGGCGGCGGGCCTGCTCCCACCGCTCCGTGAGTTCCGCGGGCTGCCACGAGCCGAGTTGGTCGACGAGCCGTCGCCAGTGTGGCCGCGGCAGGCCGTCGGCACCGCAGAGTTCGTCGTAACAGCCCTCCGGGGCCTTGTAGCCGGGGAACGGATTCTGCCGCCCACCATGCGTCGCAGCGGGCGAAAACGGAGCCGCGGCGGTGTCGAGCAGGGGATTCATATTGATGGGATGCGAACACGGAGGCGGACCAGCCCGGGAAGTTTACCTCGGGGTGTCGGTGTGCGTCTCAAGAAAGGGCAGCCGACCGAGAGGTGGGAGGAGCGGGAGGCGTTGCGCTGCGGACGACGGCGATTCGGGTGCCCAAGAAGCCCGGAGCGCAAGCGATGGGTATGCGGGTGGTGTGGAGCGGGTTGGGGTGGAGGGCGTATTCCCCGCGCTTGCGCTTGGGGCTTCCTGGCGGGAGGCGTTGCGTCGGGTGTGTTCAAGAAGCCCGGAGCGCAAGCGATGGGAAGACGGGTGGCGACCGTGGGGTGGTGTGGAGCGGGTTGGGGTGGAGGGCGTATTCCCCGCGCTTGCGCTTGGGGCTTCCTGGCGGGAAGGCACACCTCCTCCCGATCGTGAGGAGCCGGGGGAGGCACGCGCAGAAGCCGGGGAATCTTTGCGACTCAAGATGATGCCCAGTCGGCCAAGCGGGCATCCTGTAGCAAAATCCCCCAGCGCCGAGCATGCCACCTCCGGCGAACCAATCCGGCATCAACTCGAGGCCACCCGCATTCCCCGCGCTCGCGCTTGGGGCTTCCTGACGGGAGGCGCGGCCTTCGCTCAACGCGACGGGGTGGCGAGGACCGCGCGGATACGGTCGCGGGTGACGGGCTCGATCACGCCGTGCTCGGTGATGATGCCCTTGATGTAGCGGGCAGGCGTGACGTCGAATGCAGGATTGTAGGCGCGGGCCCCATCAGGGGCGGCGATCACCCCGAGCGGATTCGTCACCTCCGTCGGCGAACGCTCCTCGATCGGAATCTCTGCGCCCGTTTCCAGCGAGAGGTCAAACGTGCTCGACGGTGCGGCGACGTAGAAGGGCACGCCGTGGGCGACCGCGAGCACCGCCAGACCGTAGGTGCCGATCTTGTTGGCGGTGTCGCCGTTGGCGGTGATCCGGTCGGCGCCGACGACACACGCGGCCACCCGGCCGGTCGTGAGCAGGTGTCCGGCGGCCGAGTCGCAGATCACGGTGACGGGAATGCCCCGCTGCACAAGTTCCCAGGCGGTGAGCCGGGCACCCTGAAAGAGCGGCCGCGTCTCGTCGGCAAAGACCTCGAACCTGCGGCCCTCATCCCAGGCCGTGGTGATCACGCCAAGCGCCGTGCCGGCGCCACCGGTGGCGAGGCCGCCGGTATTGCAGTGGGTGAGGACGCCGCCCCGCGGCAGGATCGCAGCGCCGTGCCGACCGATCGCGGCGCAGAGCCGACGGTCTTCGTCGTGGATGACGCGTGCCTCGGCCAGCAGGGCCTCGGCCATGGTGATCGTCGAGGCGTCATCTGGCAGCCTGTCGAGCACCGCAATGCACCGCTCGACCGCCCAGCGAAGGTTGACGGCCGTGGGCCGGGCCGTCGCCAGTCGCTCGGCCTGCGCCAGAATGTGGCCGCGGCCGCGGTCGAGGGTCATTCTGTCGCGGACGGCCTCGCCGGCAGCCACGACGAGCCCGTAGCCGCCGGCGATGCCGATCGCCGGCGCACCACGCACGCGAAGGCTCTTGATCGCCTCCACGACGGTGTCGACGTCGCGGCAGGAGATCCACTCGAGCCGCACGGGCAGGAGCGTCTGATCGACGAGTTCGAGATGGCCGGTGGCGTCGCCCTGCCAGCGGAGCGCGACCGGGACGGTGGGAGATGGTGTCACGCGGTGCTCGCAGGGCTCACGATGCTAGGAACGTCTCGCAGGGAAGGCCGAACGCGGCAGCAACGGCAGGCTGCACGAGCCGACCGGCGAATACGTTGACAGCGGAGCGAATGGCGGGGCTTCTTCGGGCGGCGGCCTCGACGCCCTGAGACGCGAGTTCGATCACGTAGGGGAGCGTGGCGTTGCACAGGGCGTAGGTGCTTGTGCGGCCCACGGCACCCGGCATGTTGGTCACGCAGTAGTGGACGACGTCACGGATCAGGCGAAGTTCTGGCGGCTGCGGCTCCTTCACTTTCACGATCAGATCGGCCCGAGCAAAGACTTCAGCTGCGGTCTCGACCAGTTCGGCTCCGTACCGGGCGTAGGCCTCGTCGGTCAGCCCCGAGCCCGCGCCGGCCGACCGCTCCACCACGGCCGTGTGGCCTGCTCGGACGAGTTCTTCCACGCCCACGGGAAGCATCGCCACACGGTATTCGTCCCGCTTTGACTCCCGAGGGACGCCGACGATCATGACACGGCGGCCTTCGTTACCGACGTAAGCTTAAAGTTCTGCGGCATGGGCAGTGGGTAGTTGCCGTCCTTGTTGGGCACGACCGGGGGCGTCGTCTCCCAGGTCAACTCCTCGGGCATCGTGCGGTAGTCGAGTTCCATCGCCTGTTGATAGTCCCAGTTCTTGCCGGAGTAGGTCGCCAGCCTGCCGAGAACAGACGAGAAGCTCGAGGTGATGCCGTAGTAGGCGTCGTTCTTTGGCGTGTCGGTGCGAATCGCGGCGTGCAGTTCGTCGTGCTCAACCTGATAGGGATCGGGATTGGGGCCCGAGAACTTCCAGAGATCGTTGCCTGCGAGGTCGGTGATCTGAGCGAACCCTGGGCGGAGCTTGAGCACGCCCTTCGTGCCCTGAAACTCCTCATCGACCCGGTTGTCGCCGCCAGGGAACTGCTTGCACTGGCTGGCGATGCGGGCGCCGCCCGGGTAGGTGAAGTTGACGGCGTGGTGATCGTAGATTTCGCCCGGCTGGCCCGTCACACGGTTTTGCTTGCCACCGACGCCGTAGGCGGAGATGGGCAGCTTATCGAGGAACCAGTTAGCGACGTCGATGTTGTGGACGTGCTGCTCGGTGATGTGGTCGCCGGAGAGCCAGTTGAAGTGGTACCAGTTGTTAACCTGAAACTGCATCTCGGTGGTGTCGGGCTGGCGGCCGCGATACCAGATGCCACCCCCGTTCCAGTAGACCTGGCCGCCGATGATGTCACCGATCATCCCCTCACGGACCTTGGCGAGTGCCTCGCGATAGTTGGTCTGGTAACGGCGCTGCAGGCCCACCACCACCTTCAGCTTCTTCTCGTCGGCCTGCTTGGCGGCCTCGAGAACGAGCCGAGCGCCGTAGCTGTCGACGCACACCGGCTTCTCCATGAAGATGTGCTTGCCCGCCTTCACGGCGGCGTCGAAGTGGAACGGCCGGAAGCCAGGGGGCGTGGCCAGGATGACGAGATCGCAGGCGTCGATCACCCGCTTGTAGCCCTCGAGGCCCTCGAAGCGGCGGTCCTCCGGGCAGTCGACCTTGTCCTGCATGCCCTCGACGGCCCGCATCGCGCCATCGATGCCCCCCTTGAAGGCATCAGCGACGGCGGTGAGCTTCACGTTGGAGCCGGGCACCGAAAGCGTCTGCACGAGGGCTCCGCGGCCGCGGCCACCCGCTCCGATCAGGCCGATGCGAAGCATGTCGCTCGACGGGTTGTCGGCGTGCACGCCCCGCATGCCGAGCGACGTGGCAGCGGTCGCAGCGGCGCCGGCCACGAGGATCGCGTCTCGGCGGGAGAGGGGCAGGCTGGTGGGGTTGGGCATGACGAACGGCTCCTCGGAGATGGCGGTGTGGCCCCACAAGAGGGCCTGCAACACGTCCCTGAGAATAGCGACGGGCAGGCCCTGTTGGAAACCGGCAAAAAGCGAGGCCGCGGCCAGGATGCCCCCGGCCGCGGCCTGCTCGAATCAGATTGCACGATCAAGCGACCGTGCGGCTTATTCCTGGATCGAGGCCGACTCGCCGCCGTTCCGCGAGCAGATCGCCATGTAGACGATCGGATCGATGTCTGCCGTGACCTGCGACACGTGCGTGTCGCCGAATCCGTGCATGGAGATGCCTCCCTGGTGGTCGCTGGAGTTGCCGTACGCCCAGTTTCCGCTCTTGAAGGCCGTCATGTACGGCAGCGGAGTTGCGTTGAGACCGATGACAGCGGTTCCGAGGGCCCACGTGCCGTTGATAAACGTCGGCAGGCCACCCGGCTTGAGCGCCACCACCCAGGCCGTGTTGCCATCGATCCACGCCGCGTTTTGATTCTCTTTACTCTCGCCGATCATGACGGTCTTCGAATTACCGTCCGAAACGGATGCTTGCGGCACGCCGGCACCAGATACAACATTGAGTTGATCTGGGGAAAACTGGATTGGACCTCGGGAAGCAATCAACGGAATGTCGCCCGGTCCCGTGCCGGTGGTGACCGTTGCGGGAGTGGGATAGCCGACGCCCGCCATCGCCTTGTAGCA
>CAMBPQ010000083.1 GCA_945869735.1 Planctomicrobium piriforme | reverse complement strand
TGGGGTTGCCCATGCAGTGCGCCCGTGGGGTCGCGGGCGAAACGGTGCCGGATTGGTTCACCGGCGGTGACATGCTCGCCGCCGGCTCCTCACGATCAAGAATCGGTTCGATCATCCGTGCAGCTTGCCTCCCGTCAGGAAGCCCCAAGCGCGAGCGCGGGGTATCCGGGTCGCATCGAGACGGTGCCGGATTGGTTCGCCCGCGGATGCTCAAAGGCCTGGTGGCTCCCGCTCCACAAAACCCGTCCAGACCACAGATGTGATCGCCCTGCGCGGCGGCCGTTTACCGCTCTGCCCATGAAAACCCCGGATAGACCCGTTTTGGGTGCATCCCGACCGGATCGGGGGTCGGCGAACGCTCGAGAAGCCTGGGGCGTATCCTCGCCCTGGCGACGAGACTTTTGCCGCCCCCGAGCCGGCGTTCCACGTAAGTCGAATGCGCTTCAGGGGCTGGGTCAAACTTCCCGAACACGTGCCGCGAGCCGGCCGCGAGGTCGCGAACTAAAAGCTCGTACTGGAGCGGGTCGTAGTGCTGCTTCACGCGCCGGTAAAACTCGCGGGCAAGGCCACCGCTGGAGAGACCACCGAGGTGCTTGTCGGGTGAGACGATGACGACACTCTTGCCCAGCGCCTTGGTATGCACGGCGGCCACCACCGCGGCGCTCGTGCCGCCGTAGATGACGACGCCGGCCGTGGTGGCCGGCGTGGTGGTCGGGGCGGTACCTTGGATCACAAGACTGAGACCAGGCCCCCGGCCGCGAGGCATTTCGTCATCAGGCCACCCGTCGTCACTTGCTTTTCAGTGCGATCTCGACGGGTCCGATGCTCGTGACGAACATTTTGAGCCGCCCCAACTGAACCGAAGGTCGAATCAACACAATCTGCTTTTCGACCGCCAATCGAGTCGGAGCGGAGAGATTCGAACTCTCGACCTCTTGGTCCCAAACCAAGCGCGCTACCAACTGCGCTACGCTCCGAGGGAAGGAAGTGTAGCACGCCTGGCGGCGGCCCACCCCGGCCTCACGGCTCAGTCGGTGATGTGGTCGAGCAGCCGCTGGAACTCGTCGAGATCACCGAACGGGACCACGATCCGGCCCGCTCCCTTGCCGTTGGCATGCACCACGACCTTCACGCCGAGCGCCCGCCGCAGTTGGGCCTCGACCGCCGCGACCTGGCTCGACCGTCGCGTCGCCGGCCGGCCCGGCTTCCGCTTGGGTGCCGAGGGCACTCCGGCCAATCCCTCGTCGGCCACCAGAGCGCCGTCGTCGGCCTCGTCGCCCGCGATCCCGCCGCTCTCGTCGGCCTCCTCGCGGCGGATGATCTCCTGCACCTCCGCTTCGATCGCCCGCACGGAAAGTCCCTCAGCCGCGACGCGGTCGGCCAGCCGCACCTGCTCGTCCTCGTCGCCGAGCGGGAGAATCGCCCGCGCGTGGCCCATCGAGATCGCGCCCGCACGGAGCTTTTGCTGCACTCCCTCGGGGAGTTCTAGGAGCCGAATCAGGTTGGCGACCGTCGAGCGGTCGACCGAGAGCCGCTTGGCCAGTTCATCCTGCGTGCAGTTCCACGTGGAAAGATACTGTTTGAAACTCGCTGCCTTCTCGAGCGCATCGAGGTCCCGACGCTGGAGGTTCTCGACGATCGCGATTTCTGACATCTGTCGGTCGTCGACATCGAGCACGCGGACCGGCACCTTCTCCCAGCCGAGCCGCCGGGCGGCCGCGAGCCGCCGCTGGCCGGCGATGAGTTGATAGCGATCGTCGCGGGCCCGAACCACGATCGGCTGCACGAGGCCGTGCTCGCGGAGGCTCGCCGACAGCTCGACGAGGTCGGCATCGTCGACAATGCTCCGCGGCTGCCAGGGATTCGGATCGATGCGTTCTGGCGCAACTTCGCTGGTGGGCAGGGTGGCTGCCACCTGCTCGACCTCGTCGGGCGCGTGCAGCATGAGCCGCGCGGCGCCCGAGCCTAGGCCAGCATGTGGAGCAGTGCGGGCCGGCTGCTGGGCAACGGCAGAGGTGCCCTGCGTCACGGCCGGCGGCGCTTCGATCCCGGCACGACCGAGGAGTGCTTCCAATCCACGGCCCAGACGTCGTTCCTTACTCACAGTCGCGTACCTCCATGCAGAGTTCTGTGTAGGCCCGCGCTCCCGGTGAGCGGGGTGCGTAGTCGAGCACGCTCTGGGCGTGGCTGGGAGCCTCCGAGACCGCGACGTCTCGCGGGATCACCGTCTCGAAGACGATCTCCCCAAAGAAGTCGCGAACCTCGGTCTCGACCTCGGACGTCAGTTCGAGTGTGGCGTCGTGCATGGTGAGCACGATGCCGCTGAAGGAGAGGCGGCCGGGCCTCTCCTGCATCACGTCGCGGATCACCTCGATCATCTGGGTGAGTCCTTCGAGCGCGAAGTATTCGCATTGGATCGGCATCAGCACCTCGGTGCTGCTGGCGAGCGCCGTTCTGGTCAGGTCGCCGATCGACGGAGGGCAGTCGATGAGGCAGTAGTCCCAGGCTGCCAAGCCCAGACTGAGATGGTTTTCGAGCAGCGCCGCTCCGGCACGCGACTGGGCCGCAATCCGCTCCACGTCGCGGACACTTCTGCTACCCGGCAGAATAAAGAGGTTGGCGATCGCCGTCGCCACGATCGATTCGGAGAGCGGCGTCTCCAGCACCAGCGGATGCATGGCGGCAGGTGTGGCTCCGAAGCCCGTCGTGGCGTTGCACTGGGGGTCGAGATCGACGAGAAGCGTCCGCATACCGCCATGGGCCAGCGCTGCTGCAAGGTTGGAGGCGGTCGTCGTCTTGCCGACGCCGCCCTTCTGGTTGGCCACGCAGAGAATCCTTCCCACACGCAGAATCCTTCCCGCCTGTCCCGAAAGCATTTCGGGCACCATCGTGATATCGGCCACTTCAGGCACGATCGTCACGTCGGGCTCACGGCCCTGCGAAAACCTCCGCGAGCGCAAGGTCGAGGGGAGGGTTTCACGTGAAACCACCCTTCTTGCGCAGAGCCCGCCCTTCGCGCAGCCTTCCGGAAGAGCCACGTTTCACATGAAACGGATCGCCTCTCGACAGGCGGCGTGAGCCGTACGGCCGTGGCGCCGCCTCCCGACAGGAAGCCCCAAGCGCGAGCGCGGGGAAGACGACCACCACCCCATCCCGCTCCTCGCCACGCCCACGCCCGCCACGCACGCATCGCTCAGTCGAGCGGATTGAACACGAGGCCACTGGCGAGCTTCGGATAGAAGTACGTGCTCTTCGCGGGCATGCGTTCCCCCGTCTCGCTCACCTTGCGAATGTCCTCGACGGTCGCGGGCATCACGAGGGCGGCCAGCGGATACTTCCCGCTGCCGAGCCCCTCGAGCACCTCGCGAACGAGATGCACGTAGCCCGGAGTCGGGATCTCCTTGGCCCCGAGGAGTTCACCGATCACGAGCCGGTGGAGGATCGAGACGCCGAGGCTCCGCCAGGCGGCGCCGTGGTCACCGGCCGCGGCATCCATTCGGGCCCTGCCCGCGGGCGTGATCCGGGCGAGCGTCCAGGCTTGGTCACCGGCCGTGTAGAAGCCGATGGTGCCCTGGTCTTCCTCGAGTTCGATGTTGGACCAGACGGCCTCGGCGGCCTCGGGGCCCTTCCACGATGTCCGCGTGGTGAAGCATTCCCCGAGCTTCGCGGCGAGATCCGCGGCCGTCGCCACCACCGGCTGGATGAAGAGCCGGTGCGTGGGCAAAACCACGAGTCCCGGGTCGCTCATTCCCACGAGCATCATCAGCACGAAGTTGGCGGGGTGGTCCGGGGGCAGCGGCTCTCCTCCATGGTCCGCGGGCCACGCCGCCGCGATCTCGTCGCGGTAGTTGCAGGCGGTCTCATAGCGGTGGTGGCCGTCGGCGATGAACACCGGCCTGGGCCCCATCAGGCCCGCCACCTTCGCGGCCACTCCCTCGTCGGTAAGCGGCCACATCCAGCTCTTCACCCCGAGGTGGTCGGTTGCCTCGACCGGCGGCTGGCCGGCCACGGCCTTGTCGAGCACCTCCTGCACCTCGCCCGTCGGGTCGGGATAGAGACCGAACACCTGGCTGAGGTTGGCCCGGCAGGCCCGCGTGAGCAGGAGCCTGTCCTGCTTCGGCCCCGACATCGTCTCCTCGTGGGGATGGATATTGCCGGTGCCAAACCGCTCCAGCCGCACCCGTGCCATCGCACCGCGGCGGACGAATGTCTGCCCCTCGACACTAAACTCCTGATGATACACATACAGCGCCGCAGCGGACTCCTGCATCACCACGCCCTGATCCCGCCACTCCTTGAGAAACCGCGCGGCCCGCGTGTATTTGTTGGTCCGCTCGTCGTCGCCCGGCTCCTCCCGATTGAGCTCCAGCCGGATCACGTTCGCCGGGTGCTGCTCGTAGAGCTTGGTCTGGAGAGCGGCGTCGATCACGTCATACGGAGGAGCGATCACCTGCGACAAAACGCCGACGTGCTTGGGGTCGTAGCGAAGGCCGCGGAGCGGGGCGACGGTGGGCATCGTGACGTGGTTCCTCGGGAAGCGTGGCGGAGAAAATGCGAGCCGGGATCGTAGCAAAAACGACACCGCACCGGCGCGCCGCATGCGTTTCCCGTGAAACGGGAGACGGGAAACAGGAAACGGGAAACGTGAAACGGGGTGGCGCTTTCGCGCCACCCCGTCGCTTGAATCACTGCCGTCCGCAGGCGGACGACTTAGTAGCGATAGTACTCGGGCTTGAACGGACCCTCGGCCGGGATGTGCAGATACTCGGCCTGCTCCTTCGTGAGCTTCGTCAGCTTCACGCCAAGCTTGTCGAGGTGCAGCCGGGCCACCTCCTCGTCGAGCTTCTTGGGGAGCATGTGGACACCGATGTCATACTTGTCGGGATCCTGCCAGATGGAAAGCTGCGCGAGCACCTGGTTGGTGAAGCTCGTGCTCATCACAAACGACGGATGGCCGGTAGCGCAGCCGAGGTTCACCAGCCGCCCCTCGGCCAGTAGGATCACGCTCTTGCCAGAGGGGAGCGTGTAGCGATCAACCTGCGGCTTGATCTCGACCTTCTTGACGCCCTTGGTGTTCTCGAGCCAGGCGACGTCGATCTCGAGATCGAAGTGCCCGATGTTACAGACGATCGCGTCGTTGGGCATCTGCTGGATGTGGGATCCCAGGATCACGTCGCGGCAGCCGGTGGCCGTCACGAAGATCTGGCCCCGGGGAGCGGCCTCCTCCATGGTCGTGACCTCATAGCCCTCCATCGCCGCCTGCAGGGCGTTGATCGGGTCGATCTCGGTGATGATCACCCGGGCACCGAGCGCCTTCAGGGCATGGGCAGAGCCCTTGCCGACGTCGCCGTAGCCGGCCACCACCACCACCTTGCCGGCCACCATCACGTCGGTGGCCCGCTTGATGCCGTCGGCGAGGCTCTCGCGGCAGCCGTAGAGGTTGTCAAACTTGCTCTTGGTGCAGGAGTCGTTGATGTTGATGGCCGGGAGCTTGAGTTCGCCGTTCTCATGCATCTGGTAGAGCCGGTGCACGCCCGTGGTCGTCTCCTCGGAGAGACCGCGGATACCGCCGATCAGTTCCGGATACTTGTTGTGCACCATCGAGGTGAGGTCGCCACCGTCGTCGAGGATCATGTTGAGCGGCTCACCGTCCTTGAAGAACAGCGTCTGCTCGATGCACCAGTCAAACTCCTCGTTGGTCATGCCCTTCCAGGCGTAGACCGGGAAGCCGGCCTTGGCAATGGCGGCCGCGGCATGGTCCTGGGTCGAGAAGATGTTGCAGCTGCTCCACGTCACTTCGGCGCCAAGTTCCTTGAGCGTCTCGATGAGCACGGCCGTCTGGATCGTCATGTGGAGGCAACCGGCAATCCGGGCTCCGGCGAGCGGCTTCGAGCGGCCGTACTTTTCCCGTAGCGCCATCAGGCCGGGCATTTCGTTCTCGGCCAGCATGATCTCCTTGCGGCCCCAATCGGCGAGCGAGAGATCAGCGACCTTGTAAGGCAGACGGGTTTCGACGTGGGCCACGGGAACCTCCTGGATGGGAACTGAGGCGTTTTTGCCGCCAGAGAAGACGAATGTCCCAAATCTTAGTCGTTTGCTCGGATTCGCAAAGGGTTCAGCCGGCCGCAGCGGCCCAGGCCCGCCGGGCTTCGGCACAAAATGCCCGCATCTTTTCCGGGTCTTTGCTGCCCGGCCCTGCCTCCACACCGCTGGCGGTGTCGACCGCTTTGGCGCCCGTGGCCCGGATCGCCTCGGCCACGTTCGCAGGGGTCAGCCCGCCGGCGAGTGCCAGTGGGATATCGAGATCGCCCGCTGCCACCAGCCGGCTCCAGTCGACCAGGTCGCCGGTACCGCCGAGCCGGCCGGCGGCCGCCGCGGACGTAACCGCCGCATCGACCACCACCATGACCGGCCCAACTCCCGCGGCCCGTGCCGCCGCGATCCAGCGCCGCGTCTCGTCAAACCCGGCAGCCCCCAGCCGCACCGCGCGAATCACTGGAAGCGGCGCCACTGCGGCGCAGGCCTCGGGCGGATCGACCGCGGCCGTGCCGCCGAGGTGCCCATGCAACTGGATCGCATCGAGGCCGACCATCCCGGCGACCTGCCGCATCTCCGCCGGAGTCGCCCCCGCGAACACACCGATGACGAGAACATGATCAGGGATCGCCGCCGCGACCTCGCGGCCAGCCTCGGCCGAGAGGCACCGCGGCGAGCCTGGTACGAAGTTGAGCCCGATCGCGTCGGCGCCCGCTTCGACGGCCAGCCGTGCATCGGCGGCCGTCATCACACCACAGATCTTCACGTGAAACATCGCGATTGCTCCGCACCAATCGGCGCCGTCTCGGTCGTTAGATCCGGCGTGACCGCCACGCAGCGTGCCTTTTTCCCGACCCGAAAAGTCTATGGCAGCGGGGGGCTGTGCAGGAAGCGGAGCCCGTTGGTCGACATCCCTTCTGTCGAGATCCGTGCGAGGTCCCCACACGTCACCGGAATGACACTCGAGATGCATATCCCCAGCCGGCACCCGTCGAGCCGTCCGTTCATGGCCGCCCCGCGGACGCAGTTTTATCACCCTGCGACGCTGATCGAGGCCGCCCTTAAGGGGATCGAGCGATGTATCCGGCGGGCTGAGGGGGCGTCGCTGGTCGTGGGAACGCCGGGCACGGGGAAGTCGCTGTTGCTGGCGAAGGTCGCCGACCACGTTCGCGACGACTTCGATGTGGCACTGCTCTCGGGAGCGAGCATCTGCACCCGCCGCGCGCTCTGGCAGGCCGTGATGGCGGCGATCGGCGAGCCGTACCGCGGCATCGACGAGGCCGATCTCCGCATCGCCCTGGTGGAACGGATCCGCGGCCTCGCCGCCACCGGGTCGGGTCTTGCGATCCTCGTCGACGAGGCCAACACGCTGCCCACCCGGCTGATCGAGGAGTTGCGGCTGCTCACCAACGTGCCCACCCCGCTCCCGGCGGTACATCTCGTTCTGGCCGGCACCATCCGACTCGAGGAGATGCTCGCGGCACCGCGGATGGAAAGCCTGTCGCAGCGGATCGCCGTTCGCGCCTACCTCGAACCGCTCGACCACACCGAGACGATGGCCTACCTCCAAACGCAGACGAAGACCGCGGGGCTGTCGTGGGAGCGGCTGTTCGCCGCTGGCTGTGACGACGCCGTCTTCACGGTGACCGACGGGGTGCCGCGGCTGATCAACCAACTCTGCGACCAGGCGCTCGTGATCGTCGCCGAATCGAGCCGGCAGGTGACCCCTTCGGACATCGCCGCGGCCTGGCGGGAAATCCAGCGGCTGCCTGCGCCGATGGGGCTGGAGCCCCGCACACACATTGACGACCACGCGCCTGCGTCAGCCAGCGACCGCGACGACGAGCACGCGTCCGACGGGTTCGGCGACGACGTCATGGAGACGATCGAGTTTGGCTCGGGTGACGAGGATTTCGCCACGCTTGAGACCCCGGCGCCCGCCGAACGAACGCCAAACCGCGAACAGTCGTCACCGCCCCACGGCGATCCCTGGAACGGGCCCGATGTGGAGCTCGTCTTCGATCAGGCGAGCGATCCTTTTGACTCGTTCTTTCGTGAGGATGGGACCACGTCGCAACGTCTTGTTGTAGACGGACCAGACAACTTCAGTTCGTGTCGCCCTGTGACGAGCCGCGAGGGACAGGCCATGGGCAGGCTGCTCGTGACGCTCTCTCAACTCGACGGCGGCACGCCGCCGGCTGCGTCCAATCCTGGCATTGAAAAGCCGGAGTCAAGCCGGGATCACCGCATTGAGGAGCAGACCTCACCACCTCTCACGGCAGCGGTCGTTGCCGTTGATACCGACCTCGACGATGCTGACATGGTGGTCATCGAAGACGACCTGCACGACGCCGACTCAAAACCGTGTTCGATTTTCAGCGTCCGCCCCGGCGACTACCGCAGCCTCTTCACCCGCCTCCGCCGCGGTGACCGCCGGTAGCGATCGGCAAGAAGCCCGGAGCGGGAGCGACGGGAATACGGGTCGCGTCCCCGACGGCAACGCGGAGCGGTTTGGGGTGGAGGACGTCTTCCCCGCGCTCGCGCTTGGGGCTTCCTGTCGGGAGGCGTGGCGCGACATGCCCTCAAAAAGCCCGGAGCGCGAGCGATGGGAATACGGGTCGCGACCCCAACGGCAACGCGGGGCGGATTAAGTTGGTGGGCGTCTTCCCCGCCGATGCTGCTGACGATCCCAAAAAAGGAACCCCGGCCTGGATCGCTCCGGGCCGGGGCTCTTCATCGTTGCGTGGGTGCTGGCCGGTGGCGGGCCGCCCGGCGAGCACGGGTTTAGAATCCGACGTACGTGACGAGGATGTCGCCGCACTTCTGAAAGCGGATCACGACCGAGCAGCCGCAGGCGTAGTCGTACCGCACCTGGCCGCAGCCAAAGAGCGTGCACCGCGAAGCCTCGCAGGGACAACCCTGGCAGCAGGCCGGTAGGCAGACCGGCACCGCCACCGTCTGGCAGGTCTCGGGGCTCGTCGGCGTCAGCACCGTCTCGTAGGTCGGCTCTTCGCAGCAGCCGCGATTGCAATGATGGTGCTTGCAGGCGTGCTTGTGGCGATACTTGATACACGGGTTGGTGGGGCACACCGTCTCGGCACCGCAACCGGGCTCAAAGCCGCATGACGGCTCCATCGCACAGGCCGGCTCGAAAGCCGTGCAGCCCGGCTCGACCGCGGCACAGCCGGGATCGATCTGGTGACGATGACGAAAGCCTGCCTCGGCGAACGTCGCGGCAAACGCCACGGCGGTCGAAAGGGCCGAGAGCAGAAGAACACGCTGAAAACGATTCATGGAGAGAACCTCCTGGGCGGAGACTGGGGACCGCCGGATCCTGGGAAAGGCGGTGGAACCGCGATGCAGTCACGGCTCCATACAACTCTGGCACACGCCCCGGTCCTGTCAAAAAAGCCTGAAAAAATGGCCCTTTTGCCGGACTCGCCTGGCGTAAACCGCTCTGCCATCAGGAGTTGCGCTACACCATCATCTGGCGAAAGCGGGCGAAGAGATAGGCCGAATCGTGGGGCCCCGCGGCGGCCTCGGGGTGGTATTGCACGCTCGCGGCGTTGGCCAACCTGTGTCGCAGGCCTTCGATCGTGCCGTCGTTGAGATTGCGATGCGTGACCTCAAGTTCGGCGGGGAGCGATGCCTCGTCAACCGCAAACCCATGATTCTGCGACGTGATCTCCACCTTGCCGGTGGCGAGATCCATCACTGGCTGGTTCGCACCGCGATGGCCAAACTTCAGCTTGAACGTCTTCGCGCCACAGGCGAGCGCGAGCAGCTGGTGGCCGAGGCAGATGCCGAACATTGGCAGTTTGCCGACGAGGCCTTTGACCGTCTCCACGCAGTAGCCGAGCATCTCCGGGTCACCAGGGCCGTTAGAGAGAAACACCCCATCGGGCTTGTACGCCAGCACCTCCGCCGCGGTCGCGCGGCCCGGCAGCACCGTGACATTGCAACCCACGCTTGCGAGATGCCTCGCGATATTCCACTTCATCCCGTAGTCGAGGGCGACGACATTTTTCGGAGCAGTGATCGGTGACGGTGGCGGCAGGTCGCCTCCCTCAAACGGTTGCGACAGCGGCCGTGCCAGGTCATCGAGCACTTCCGTCCACGCCCGCGGCCGATCGGGCATCACCTCGCGGACGAGATCACGGCCCACGAGTGCCGGTGCCGCTTTCGCCGCGGCGACGAGCTCGGCGGTGTCGAGCATGTCACTCGAGAGCACGCCCGTCATAGCGCCACGAATCCTCAGCCGGCGGACGAGTGCCCGTGTGTCGATGCCCGTAATCCCGATCACACCCGCTTTGGTGAGATACTCGCCGAGCGTCCCTTGGGAGGTGAAGTTACTCGCCAAGCGGCTCGCCTCACGCACCACATATCCCGCCATCTGGAGTCCGCCGCTTTCGACGTCGGCGTCGTTGACCCCGTAGTTGCCGATCTGCGGCGCGGTCATGCAGAGGATCTGCCCGCGATACGAGGGATCGGTGAGGATCTCCTGATATCCGGTCATCGAGGTGTTGAAGCACACCTCGCCCGATGTGGTGCCCGTGGCCCCGAATGACTCGCCGAAGTAGACCGTGCCGTCCTCGAGTGCGAGCGCCGCGCGTGCCACGCAAAAACCTCCTGAAAGCGGGTGCCGGGGCCAGTGCCGTCCGGTGTTGCACCTAGCATAGCGTCGCCGCCCAGGTGGCCCGATGGCCCGGCGTCATCCCGCTGATCACTGGGGTTTCCGTCCCCGCCGGCACCAGTGATTCGATAAACTATCGATCCTTCGCCCCCGTAGCTCAGTTGGATAGAGCGGAGCTTTCCTAAAGCTCAGGTCACAGGTTCGATCCCTGTCGGGGGTACTGGTTTTCCGCGTCCTTCACGACGTCTAGCGATTTTTTGCGGGCGTCGTGAAGGGTTGACAACTCCATGAGAGGCCGCTGACAGCCGGTGCGGGTGACCTGCGCCCATGAATGACGCCAGTTGTTGACGGCTCTCCCTGGAAATCGGTCCGGATGCCGTAGCACAGCACGGGGATCGACAGCCGGTC
>CAMBPQ010000082.1 GCA_945869735.1 Planctomicrobium piriforme | reverse complement strand
CGTACCGAGGGGGCGTGGGGGGATTTCTCCTTTGGATTCGAGTGGCGCTGGAAGCCGACGTCAGAGCAACGCGCGATGGCCTATCGGAAAGAGGCTGCCATGAGGACCATGAAGACCACGAGCACCACGAGCACGTTGCGTGATGCGGGTGTGCCGCCCGCTGGACAGCCCGGAAGCCTCCCCCAGTGGCCCGCGTTTCGCGGCCCCGGGAGGGATGGCAAACAAACCGGAGTCATCTTTCGCGATGACTGGCAATCCACGCCACCGAAGGAGGTGTGGCGAATCCCAGTCGGTCCGGCATGGAGTTCGTTTGTAGTCGCCGGAGATCGGTTATTTACCCAAGAGCAGCGCGGCGACAATGAGGCGGTTGTCTGTTACGACGCGTCCGACGGGAAGCAGGTCTGGGAGTTCACGCGTCCGTCGCGATTTTTCGAATCCCTCGGTGGGCTCGGACCGCGTGCCACCCCCACCCTGTCCGAAGGATCGCTGTATGCCTTGGGAGCGGCAGGCTCCCTGGTGCGGCTCGACATGATCGATGGCAGGAAAATCTGGGATGTCGACTTGAAGCAGGCGGCCGGCAGGAATGAACCGCCAATGTGGGGATTTTCAAGCTCACCGTGTGTGGAGCAGGGGCTCGTCATCGTCCATGCGGGTGGCGCAGGTGATTTGGGTGTGTTGGCGTTTCGTACCGCAGACGGGCAGTTGGCTTGGAGTGCTCCGGCTGGTGAGCGGTCCTACGGTTCTGTTCAGCCCATCACTCTCCTGAATCAATCGTATGTGTGTTTACTATCGAACACCGGTGCTCATTTTTGGGAAGCGGCCACGGGCAAGCGGGTTCTCGATTACGCCTTTGTCCATGAAGGCTACCGTGCCCTGCAGCCGCAGGTCATCGACGGCAACAAGGTATTGATTCCTGCCGGGATGGGAACAGGTACTCGTCTGGTGGAGTTGTCCCAGACCGCTCAAGGGCTTGAAGGGAAGGAGTTATGGACATCCAAGGATATGAAGCCCGACTTCAACGACCTTCTGATTCAGGATGGGTATCTCTATGGATTCGACAATGCGATTTTCGCTTGTGTCGATCTCAAGGACGGGGCGCGGAAATGGAAAGGTGGCCGCTATGAGAAGGGGCAAGCGTTATTACTTGCGGATTCCAAGTTGATCGTCGTGGTCAGCGAGCGGGGGGGGTTGGTGCTCTTGCGAGCGACCCCAGAGAAGCTCATCGAGCTCGCCACACTGCCGGCGATGAGCGGCAAGACGTGGAATCACCCAGTGGTTGTCGGAGATCGACTGTATGTGCGGAATGCGGAAGAAGCGATTTGCTACAGGCTCCGGACGGCAGACTAATCAGACCTTCTGAGGTGAGTGGATTCCCGGTGGGGGTTCGGGCCATGAACATCACCCTCGCCCAGTGCCCCAGTCATCAGCCTGTCACCGCGTCGCCTATCTGCCTAGACGTGGCCCGGCTGTGCCCGTACCCTCCCGCCGCCCGGCTTTTGACTTGGCTTCTGCGGAGGTTCCGTGCGCACCCGCTGTCGCGGCCTTGCTGCCTTCCTCGCTGTCACGGCCGCACTCTGGTTTGATGTCACCCGCGGGCAGGATCGCGTCGATGTCCTGCCGCCCATCGACTTCAACCTCGAAGAGGATTTCTTCGCCAATGAGCCGGTCTCAGATGTTGATCCGGGGGCGGCCGCTCCCGGGCGGGGCGTGAAGCCACCCTTCGGCTCGTCGGCCCCGGTGACTCTGGGCGCATTCTGGGCTCCGGCGGTCGCCGTCTCAGGCCAGCCCGCCACGCTCGGCATGAACGCGGAGTATGCCCGGATCTCCGCACCACTCGCCATTCCCAAAGAAGGCGGCCCACTCTGGCTCGGGATTGCGAAGTTTGGCCGGCTTGAGCTCGCCACCACCGCCATCCTTCCCGATTCGCTGCAGCCAGTGCCCAACCAGCTCTGGCTCGTCGAGACCGGTTTTTTTCATGTACGTCCGCTCGCCAACGGAGCCTCAGTGGGCGGCACGTTCCTCTTCGGGTCAGCGAGCGATCGGCCCTATGCGGCTGGCCGCGATCTCACGCTCATGGCAGTCGCGTTCTATACCCGTCCCGCAGCCAATGAGCGCGACGAATGGAACTTCAGCATCGCTTACTCACCCACGGCGGAACTTCCCTATCCGCTGCCGGGCCTCGCCTATGTGTGGAGGCCCTCCGACACACTGGAGGCGAAGATTGGCCTCCCCGCGTCGATCGAGTATCGACCCGACGATCATTGGACGTTCACCGCAAACTACTTTCCCCTCGTGAACTTCGTCAGCACGGCCCGGCGCCGACTCGGCGAGAGGCTCGCCCTACTGGCCTACTACCGCACCGACACCCAGACGTTCTTCTTGGCCGATCGCCTCCTGGATAAAGAGCGGTTCTATGTATTCGATCAGCGTGTCGCTGCCGGCCTCGAACAGACAATCGGGCGGGGCTTCGCACTTGAGTTTGCTGCCTCGTATGTCTTTGATCGCCAGCTCTTCCAGGGCACGAACTTCACGTCGGGCCGCACCGACTTCGTGGCGTTTGATCCGGGCCTGGGACTGGGGCTCCAACTCCTGTGGCGGCGGTAAGAGACGACGTTACCGGCTGAAACTGCCTGCCCATGGATCATGGTGTGTTTGTGCCCGCTTGATGGACCGCAGCCGCTCTGGAGCGACGCTTTCGCTGGCTTCCTTTCCCGTTGTGTGTGTCACACCTTGAACTGGCATACGACCAAAGCCATCTGCCCATTGACCCCATGACACGAAACGCTGCACACCCTCCGGCGACAGACGGCCACCTGCTGGGCGCAGGCCCAGCGAACTTCCAGACGGTGCCGTTTCCCTTGCCGCCACCGATTCCGCCGAAGGCGGTCGTGCCATACAGGGCGTCGTCGAGGAGAACAAGCGACCGCATCGGTGTGTCCCCGCTTTTCATCGAATCGAACGTGTGGAAAACTTTGAAATTCGATCCGTCGGGGTCAAGCCTGTAGAGCGTGCCGCATTCGTATCCCACGCCGCCCCAGATCTCGGTGCCGTGGGCGATCCCGTAGAGGAATCCGTCCGGTGCGACAAGCATGGCGCTGTTGGGCTTCGCCCCATCACCCTTGGTCAGCGAAAAGTCATGGATGACGTCGTATTGGTTGGTGTCGACGTTGAACCGGAAGATGACCCCTTCATCCGCGAGCGGAACCGTCTCGCCTGCGAACGGGAAATAGCCGAGGGTCGTGCCGTAGAGAGAGCTCCCGCCGTCCCACGTCAGCGAGTCGTATGGATATCCGCCCTGCTGCCCGCCCTGGAAGGCATGCACGACCTCGTAGGTACCGTCGGACGGGCGATAGCGGAAGATCGCCCCATGATCTGTCGTGCTTCGATGGTCGCTCGCCATGCCGTAGAGCCACTGGCCCACCTGCGTGAGCGTGCCGAACGGTTTTCCACCGACGGCGGCGAAGTCGTGGACGACCGCATAGACCGACGTCACGACGTTGTAGCTGTAGATGACGCCCGATGCGGCTCTGCCGCCAAGAAACGTCAGGCCGTAGAGGGAGTCACCGGCAAGGACCGGCGCTCTGTACGGATGCGCTCCCCCATCACCCCCCGTGAAATGATGCCAGACGGTAAAGCCGGTTCCATCCAAGCCGACGCTGAACAGCGTGCCACTGCCATGCTGCCCACCGTTTCTCGTGACGCCCACGAGGCTACTGCCCAAGACTGTGAGGCCCTGAAAAGGGTTCTGCCCGTCGGTAGATGATGAAAACGCCTTCACGATCCGAAAGCCAGTGCCGTCGGGCCGGATGGCGTAGACGGCGCCACCACCGACGCCACCTTTCACGGGCACGTTCCCCGTGCCGGAGGTGGTGAACGCCGTCGTTCCGTAAAGCCACCCGTCGTGATGGATCACTGATCCAAACGGCACCGCGGCGTTGTCGGTGTCGGAAAAGGCGTGCAGGATCGTGATCTTGCCCCGCGTCGCCACCGGCACACTCGCTGCGCTCGAAAGCGACAGGCCGACTCCGAGACAGTCACGCGTCTTTCGCTCGGCGGTTGGCATGCCCCAGAGATTATGTGCCGACCGCCCGGCGATCCAGACTCGGTCGTCGAACACCACCCGGTTTCCAGGCCACTCTGTCGCATACCGGACGGTCCGCGGCCCGCGGAATCCAGCGATTTACAGAAGCACACGCGGACGGGGTTGAGGCCATCCGGCCACCAGCCAACAATCCGAGTTCTCGCGGCCAGCCGTGACCTTTATTCCCCGAGTGCCTCGTCCGGAGCTTTTCTGATGCATCTCAATCGCAAACTCCTATCCCTGCTCGCCGCTCTCTGCATCGGACTGGCTCTGGCCTGCTCGCCTGCGGTAGCCGCTGAGCGGCTCGTCTGGTTCGGCACCTTCACCGGTGGCCCGGGCAAGTCAGAGGGGATCTACGTGGCCCGGTTCGATGACACCACCGGCGCGCTCTCACCGGCCAAGCTGGCGGGCACCGCCAAAAACCCATCGTTCCTCGCCATCCATCCGCGGCTGCCGATGCTCTATGCCGTGGCCGAAGTGGACACGTTCGACGGCAAGCCGGAAGGCGGCGTGGCAGCGTTCGCCTGCGATCCCGCCACCGGCATGCTCACCGCGAAGGGCACGCAGCTGGCCGGTGGCAGTGCGCCCTGCCATGTGTCGCTCGATCCCGCCGGCAAGGTTGTGCTCGCAGCCAACTACGGCGGTGGCAGCACGATCTGCATGGGCCTCGCCGCCGACGGCTCCCTCGAGCCGGTCGTCACGGCTCCGGCTGGAGAACCGGCGGGATTCTTCCAGCATGGCTGGCCGCGGACCGGTGAGTTTGGACTCAACACCGGCCGCCAAGAGAAGCCTCACGGCCACTTCGTGGATGTCACGGCCGATGGCAGGTTTGCAGTCGCCTGCGACCTTGGGCTCGACCAGGTGATCGTCTTCAATCTCAACACCGACAAGGCGACGATTCAGCCCCATGGCTATGCCCGCGTCAAGACCGCCGCCGGGCCGCGGCATTTCGCGTTTCATCCGACTGGCCGCTACGGCTACTCGGTCAACGAGCTTGACCTTACCGTCACTGCCTTCGCCTACGACGCCGAGGCGGGCTCGCTCCGCGAGCTTCAGACGCTCTCCACGCTTCCGGCCGACGTCGTCGATCGCAAGGGCTTTTCCTGTGCCGAGATCGTGGCCCATCCGTCAGGTAGGTTTCTCTACGCGTCGAACCGCACCCACAACTCGATCGCTATGTTCGCGATCGATGAGACGATAGGCACCCTCACGTTCCTCGGTGTGCAGCCGATCGAGGGGGCGATGCCCCGCAACTTCGCTATCGACCCGAGCGGGAAGTTCCTGCTCGTCGGCGGACAAGACTCCAATACGGTCGCCGTGTTCGCAATCGATCAGACCACGGGCGGACTAAAGTTCACCGGCACGAAGATCGACGTCCCTTCACCCGTCTCAATCGTCTTCGGCCGGCCCGCGGCTGGCTGACACTCCCCAGCGGATCGCGGACTTTGAACCGCTCTTTGGGGCTGGGATTCGAACTCGTCGGAGTCGGTGATGGGTCATACCGTCCGATGAACCGTCACCACGCCTCAGGCGGTGCCGCCAAGCGCGGAGCAAAAATCGGGGCTACAAGGGCCGGTCGCCTCAGGCGCGCTGGCTCCGTGAAACTCCGTCGGATGATCTTCGACCGGATGGCCGTACAGATCCTGCATGCCGACCACCGCCGCCAGATACTCGTTGAAATGTGCATCCATGATTCAACCCTCCTTGGTTGGGAACTCTACGCACCAAGAAACCCGCGGGTTCAGCACACCCCAGCTTGCCAGGCCTACCCCGCCCGCCCGAGTTGTGGTGCCGCGTGAGGGGCCGCATTGAGGCGGAAGATGAGCAGCGGCACTTCCATCACCTTCTCGTGATGAAACGCGTGGCCGTAGAGTCCTTCTTCTCCCAAACACTCCCCGTGATCGGCGGTCACGACCACCGTGGTCGGGCGGCCGCGGGCGACGAAACAGTCGAGCAGCCTCGTCATCTGCCCGTCGAGATATTCGGCAGATCGCCGCTGCCGCCGCCAGAGGTCGTGGTCGAGCGACTGCGACGGGTCGCGCACGCCCGATGCGTTGAACAAGCGGCCGAGGCTCATCCGGTCGCCTCCCGGATCAGGCACGTGCGCCATCCCCTCGTGCCAAAACGGGCTGTGGGTCTCGCCGAAGTTCACGAACGCAAAGCAGGGCCGCCGCCGGCCGCGACGACCGATCTGCTCGCAGAGCATGTCGATCTGGTCGCGGGCCCGCGTGCCCGTGACCCGAAACCACTCAAAACCTTCCTGAAGCGGGCTCGGTTTCGCAAACCAGTCCATCGCCGCCACACCGAGCGTCGCGTAGCCACGGCGGCGGAACCCCGTGACGATGCCCCCGCGGCCCTCGGGAAACGTCACCAACGGTTTGACGTTCAGATTGCGATGGGAAATCCGCCAGAGTTGCTGCACGAAGCGATTGTAAAACGGCAACGGCTCAAAGACGTGGGGCAGGAATCCGGCGAACATCGCCTGATGGGCCGGCAGCGTGTAGGTGGCCATGGCCCACGCCCGGCGGGCTGAGCCATACCGATCGAGGGTCGGCGTGCACGCGTCGCAGAACACGTCGTACCGGCACGAGTCCCAGGTCACGAGCAGGAAGTCTTCGGCGTCGTCGCCCGCCTGCAGATCCCGGTGTCGCCACTCGTCCCACGCCCGACCCACGACGCTCGTGCTCAGCCAACTCATTTCGCGCCTTCCATTCCGGTGAACGGTGCACGACAGATACCCACGGTGAACAGCGACCTTCCGTAGACGTCCGCCAGGCCGGCCGACACGACGGGATAGTCGGCGACGCTCCCCGCGGCGAAACCCTCGAGCTGCTTCCAGCCGCGGTCGACCTTTGGCGCGAACGGCCACTTCCGCCATGCGAAGGCGGCCAGCGGGTTGGCGAACAAGAGCCCCTGCCGCAGGGCCCGCACCGCGTCGGCACGGGCCCGCAGGGAGTACGACTCCACCTGCACCCGAATCTCGACGTCGGCGAAGTGCCGCCGCAGGAGAGCCGCGAACTCGTCGCGATGCCATTCGTGCTCGTGAAATGGATTCCGCGGCCGGCCCGCGACAAACGGCGGCGTGCTGCCACGGTCGGGAGTCGAGACGAGGAGGATGCCGCCAGCCCCGAGCAACCGGCTGGCACTGGCGAGAAAGTCTTCTGGCCGCCGCAAGTGCTCGATCACCTCGAAGCAGCAGACCACGTCCCACCCAGGCGCGATGCCTTCAAGGCGTTCGCAGTCGTCAATGACGTAAGAGACGCCGTGCCCGCCGAACCGCTGCCGTGCGACAGCCACGGCGGCAGCGTCAGCATCGACGCCGACCACCTCGGCAGCGGCACCTCCACGGAGCAGAGCGGCCCCATAGCCGGCGCCCGACCCGGCGTCGAGCACGCGACGGCCAGCCACCCACTCCGCGGCCCAGAGATAGCGGGCCATGTGCGGGGCCGCCAGTGCCGGCCATTCAGGACCACCTGGTGTCGCACGTTCCACGTTCATGCGGCGACTCCCGCCTGACGCGCGGCACGAGCCACCGCGGCATCGAGGATGGCGGCCAGCCGTGGCCCCCAGGCCGCGACACTCCAGTCACGCTCAACCCTCCGCCGCCCCTCGCGGCCCATGCGGCGGCGGAGGCCTGGATCGCCGGCGAGCGTGGCCACGGCATGCCGCCACTCAGCCGGATCGCTCGCCAGGAATCCGGTTTCACCGTGCGCGACGAGTTCACAATGAATCCCGACTTTGTTCGCGACAACTGGCAGGCCTGCGGCCATGTACTGCAGCACCTTCAGGCCACACTTTCCCAGGCTCCACGGATGATCTGGCAGCCAAGAGATACCGATGTCGGCGCGGGCGAGTGCGGCGGCCTCCGTCGCGGTGGACCAGCGCGTCTCCCGGATGCAGACGCCCGCGAGCCGCGAAAATGTGTCGCAGATCATCTCGAGCGTCAGGTCGGGCACGGCTCTTGCCGCCGCCCGCAGACATTCGTGTGCCTCGATGAGCGCGGGGACAGTGCTCTGGCTGCCGATCCAAGCGAGAGTCACGCTCCCTGGCACACGGTCGTGATCGGCGAGTGAATAGCGAGTCGGGTCGACGCATGTCGGCATACGGTGAACCTTCTCCGCAGCGACGCAGCGGGCTGCCTGCTCGTGAAGATGGTTCGATCCCGCAAGGCACGCATCAGCCGCCTCCAGCATGCCCCGAAACCGGCCGCATCGCACCGGATCGTCTGCGGACGGTCCGCGGTTGCTGTCCTTGAGATAGACCGCGTCGTCGAAGTCGTACACCAACGCCTTCGCCGCCTGGCGGACCAGCCAACGCTTCGGTCCGCTGAGTAGCCGCCGTTGCACGACTACCGCGTCGGCGGCGGCCATCTCGACCAAGGCCGCGGAAAAGCCGCAGAGGCCCTGCGGCCGGGGGAGCAGGTCGAGCCGCCAGCCGGCCACCGCGAGCGAATCAGTAAACGCCGCCAGCCGGTACCGGTAGCAGACGAAATCAGCACCCTCAGTGAACGCAAGCAGACGCTGCACGGTCACGAACCTCGACAGGGATGCGGCCACGGGCTCGAACAGCCCTAACGGTCTTGGAATCGGCCGGGCCGCTTGAGCACGATCACTCAAACCCCGCACCGTTTCCCCAAGACCCCCACTCCCGCAGTCGCCTCCGGACGAACGGGTGCCGGGAGAACCTGCGGGCTCTGCGTCCTGAGGGGAGACAAGGATGGCAGGGTTTGCGATGACGCGTCGCAAGAACCGTCCATCGGCCCGCTTCATGGACAGCCGAACGACAGGGGTATGCATCGCCTCGAGTTGCGCGATATCGGCGGCATCCATCGGCCGCCGCGAATCGCCCTGATCATCGAACGCTTCGATGCCCGCCGGGGGGGCGCGGAGTCGTACACCCGCGACCTGGCCACATGGCTGGCAGCCGTTGGAGGCGACGTACACGTGCTGGCCCGCCAGATCGGCGACGCGGAACGGACCTTGCCGCTGTCGTTTCACAGTCTCGACCCCGCGAAGGGTTCAGGGGCGTTCGTCGCGGCCGTCCGCGAACAGCTCGCCGCCCTAAGACCCGACATCAGTCACGATATGGGCGTTGCCTTCGACTGCGACGTCTTCCAGTCACACGTCGGCTCGCCGACGGCCTGCCAGCGGGCGGCCGACATGGCGCATTCCCCGGCGATCCGCCTCCTCCGCCGAGTCGCACAGGAGTTTCCCAGGCGCCGCCGGATCCGCCGGCTGGCCGCCCGCCAGTTCGGCGGACTGTCGCCGGTGTTCCTGGCCGTCTCACAGCGGGTCGCCGACGACCTCATGCACATGCATGCCGTGCCTGTCGATCGGATCCGCGTGGTCCACAACGGGGTCGACGCCGAGCGGTTTCATCCGCGTCGCCATGGCGACGCCGGGGCCCTGATTCGCCGGCGGCACGGCATTGGCCCTGACGATGTGCTCGTGATCGCGGTGGCCAACAACCATCGACTCAAGGGCATCCACGTGCTTGTCCGCGCGATCCGGCGGCTGCGTCACGAAGGACTACCGATCAAGGCACTCGTGTGTGGAGACGCCACGGCCGGCGGACCCCGCCGGGATGGCGGCGTCATCTACGCTGGGCATGTCACCGACACCGCCGCCCACTACGCGGCGGCTGACATCGCAGCGCAGCCATCTTTCTACGACGCCTGCAGCCTCACGACGCTCGAGGCACTCGCCAGCGGACTGCCCGTGATCACGACGCGTGCCAACGGCGCAGGAGAACTGATCACCCACGGCGTCGACGGCCTCGTGCTCGACAACACCCGCGACGAGCGGCCGCTCGCCGCCGCGCTCGGCTGGCTGGCAACCGACCGATGGCATCGCGCGCAGCTCGCTCGCGCCGGCCGCGCACTGGCGCTTGCGCACTCCGTCGATCGGGCGTTCGGGGGAGTCGTGGCGGCCTACGCCGAAGTGGTCGCGAGTCGGGGCGCATGCCTCGTGTATGAACCGCATGAACCGGCAACGCCCCGCGACTACCGAATTGCGGCGTGATCACTGCCCAGGATGCCGGACGTCAGGCGACTCCCATGAATCCCTTGCTCAACGCCCTTCTGCTCGCCGGTGCCGGTGCGGTCGGCAGTCTGCTGCGGGCGGGCTGCACCACGCTGGCAGGCCGGCTCGTCGGCGCCGCGTATCCATGGGGCACTCTGGCCGTGAACCTCGCCGGGTCGTTTGCCTTCGGGGCGATCGTCGCCCTCGCCAAGGCCCGGGCCCTCACGGCCGAGCAGGAGGTCGTGCTCCTCGTGGGGCTCATTGGCGGCTTCACGACCTACGCGAGTTTCGCCTTCCAGGCGACGGAGATGCTGGCATCGGGACGCATTGTTTCGGCAATCGCCTACATGGTCACGACGAACGCGCTGGGGGTCGCCGCCGTCTGGGCCGGCCTGCGCACCTTCCGATAGAGCACATCCGACTTCCGTGGAACGCCGGCTCAGGGGCGGCAAAAGTCTCGTCGTCGGGGCGAGGATACGACCGAGGCTCCTCGAGCGTTCGCCGACCCCCGTGCCTGCTTCCTCCAAGGTGCCATCTCGCCGCTCTTCCGCAAGCGGCTGCGCTCTAGTCGCTCGTCCAGCGGCACTCGTAGACGCTGCCCTCCTGCGGCCGGATCACCGACCAGCCGATCAGTTGGCCGTAGGGATGGTCGATCGTGTATCGCGCCGTGAGCGGCTCCACGGCGTCGGGCTGGCCGCGGGGATAGCGGACGAGTTCGTACCGCCGGTAGGGATGATCCTCGGGAAAGAGGAGCCAGACAGTCAGCAGTTCGGAGGCGAACTGCATCACCACCGGCATCCTACCGGGCGGCAGCGCCGCGAACCGGAGCACGCCCGTGAGCTCCAGCGTAATCGGCTCATCAAGCGGGGCCTGCGAGAGATCAATGTGGAACTCGTATTGTGTCAGCTCTTTGCCCTCAGCATCCCGCTCGATCGCTCGCCTAGCCGTCGCCATGTATCGGCCCTGCGGCTGGCGGTATTCGACGTCCGAGACGGGAGTCGCCGTGCGAAACACAACTCCCTTCTTCCGACGGGCCTCGTCAGTCACCCGCAGCGTGAGCCGGTCGCG
>CAMBPQ010000081.1 GCA_945869735.1 Planctomicrobium piriforme | reverse complement strand
CCCCAGTCGGCCACCCGAGCATCCTGTAGCAAAATCCCCCGGCGGCGAGCATGTCACCGCCGGTGAACCAATCCGGCACCGTTTCGCCCGCGACCCCACGGGCGCACTGCATGGGCAACCCCACGCCCACAAAGTTCCCCGAAGGACCGCAATTTCTATCAAAAAAATGCCAGTCAAAACCACCAACGAGTTACGTATTCTCGCCGCTGGGCTGAAATTCCCCGAGGGACCAGTCGCACTGAATGACGGAAGCGTCGTCCTCGTCGAGTGCGCGGCTGGTCGGATCACCCGCATCAAACCCGATGGAACCACCAAGGTCGTCGCCCAAACCGGAGCCGCTCCCAATCGCCTCGCGATCGGTCCGGACGGGAAGCTCTAGGTCTGCAATAAAGGAGGTGCTTTTACATATCGTCTTCGATGCCGCCGGCGGCTTCTAGTTCACCGATTTCGGCGTGAACACCGAGCGTTCGCGCGACTTCGGGGTGATCTCCTACGCCCGTGCAGACGGGTCGGCCGGGTCTTGCATTGTCGTTCAGGTGCTGACCGTTCCGGTTCATTTCGTCCATAGCCATTCTTACTCCAGATGAGTGTCTCCAACTCTCTCATGAGCACTGATGCAAAAACTGGGGGGGATCAAGTCACCGCTCAACACCTTCCGTGAACATGATGAAACAACTATCAAAAGAAGATTCGATCAAGGGTGCTTTCATGGCCGCCATCGTGGCCGATGCACTCTGCCTAGGGAGCCACTACGAATACGACGCCCATAAAATCTCGAAGGCCTACGGGTATAAGCCGATTGAAAGATTCATGTCTCCGGGCGAAATGATGGGGGGCCAGACTCATGGGATTGGCTGGGGCGAGAGGAACTATCATCCCGGAAAGAAAGCCGGTGGGACCACCGATTACGGTGACTACAACATCGTCATTTTAGAACACTTGGCAGCCACCGCTCAGCCGCCCAGAGCGCTGAGTGTCGCGGCACTGATTCCCCACTGGATGCATCGTCTCGAAAACGGCTGGGGATCATGGATCTGCACGATGACCCGGGAGACCTATGCACAAGTCAAGCAGGGAGTCCCGATTGAACAATTAGGCGGCATCTCCAATGCAATGGCGATTCGGCATGTCGCCGCACATGCTTACTACGAAACGGAAGAAGACGTTGTAAGTGCAGCCCGTAAATCCATGTTTACGCATCGAGATCCTCATGCGCTGGGAGGAGCTGAATTCTTTGCTCGCGTGACCCATCGTGTGATCAATGGCGCGACACCAGAAGACGCGATCGAAGCTGTCGCCCGACTCATGGGCGGGTTTTTCCAGACCAAAGTCAGTCAGGCCATCGCCAAGTGGAAGGAAGCAACTCATCCGGATGAACCGCTTTACAGTGAGCCGTTTGCGGATGACTTGGCGCTGACGTCGATGGCGCGGCTCTGGGATGTGGGCCGATCCGAGCCGATTAAAGTTGGGAAAGCCAGTCCGACAGAGGGCACGCTCCCAGGGGCTGTCTACTTCATTCTCAAATATGCCAACCAGGAAGATGGTCTCAAAAACGCAATTGTGGCTAATGCCATGGTCGGCGGAGACAATGCTTCTCGCAGCATCGCAATTGGAATGGTCTTGGGAGCGCATTACGGGATCAATGCCATCCCAAAAGAGTGGCAGGCAACGCTCGATCAATGGGATTATTGCGATAACCTTCTGAACGAGTTGCCGCTACTGAAACAAGCTGCAGCAGCAAAATCGGTTGGTTCATCCTCGGAGGGGTAAGTGCCTCCAGTGATCCGAGATGACGACGGCCGCATCACCCGCGTCCGCTCCGTGATCCGGACGTGCAGGGACTGAAGTACCTGCGCAAGATCCGTCCGCTGCTTTCGCGGCTCCGCAAGGAGGGGACGGAATGCGAAAGAGCCGGCAATCGCCGGCTGTTCATGGATCAGTATTCCGCACTGATCTTGATGTCACTGTTCAGCCCGGCGATCGAGAGCCTTCGTGATCTCCAGCGGGCCTGTGCCCTCGACAAGGTCCGCAAGCGGCTCGGCGTGACCCGCGCATCCCTGGGGTCCCTGTCGGAGTCGGTGGCGATCTTCGACCCTGCGCCGCTCAAGGAGATCGCCGTCGAGCTTCGCCACACGATACGGAGCAAGCCGAATGACCGGTTCGCAGCCGTGGGGCAGCGGATCACGGCCGTGGACGGGACGGTCATTGCGACCGTCAAGCGTGTGGCCAAAACCCGCGTAGACGTCGATGGCCAGCGGCCAGAAGCTTTCGGCCTACCGGCTGCACACGCACTTCGAGGTGTTGAGCGGCAAGCCGGTGCGGATGGATGCGACGAGTGCCAATACCCGCGGGGAAGTAGTCCGCGCTGGCGCAGCCACGGTCTCGTCGACCTGTGGGGTTCGCTGCTGCGCAGGCCTCGTCTTTTTCACACAGTCGCCGGGAGGGGTTGCCCGTATCCTCGAGCGGCGTAGACGGCCAGGGAGACATGGATGTCGGAGTACAGGCGTCTCCGAGTGAGTGAAGGCCTGGGAGGCCGCAGTGAACGTCCGGCGAGAGGATACGGGCAACCCCGACCCTCCCAAGACGCCCATTTATTTACCCGGCAACTGCCGTGCCGAACAGGATTGCCACCCTGGCCTTGAACGGAGCCCCAGACACACGTCGCTTGCCCGGCATCATCATCCTCCTGATAGGGGGCCTTCCAGTCCAAAGGCTTCACCTTATCAGGGCGCCCGAAATCCGGGGTCCACCTCACCACTGCGGCCTGCAGTCACGGCGATTGTGGTCGAGAACGTCGGGAAGCAACGCGAGAGCCCATCTTTGGTGGCGGCGCAATCCGCGGGCTAGGATTACAGATCTCACGCCGGCACATGCTCTGGACAGCCGGGCCTGGCTGCCTTGATGGCCTTTTTGCAACGAGGAACCAATGCCCCCGCTCCTGCAATTCATGCTGTTCAGCCGTCGGCGGCAGATCACGGACCGAAGTCGGAGGCGCGGCCGCCGTTCGGCAGGCGGCCAACCGGGCACCCAACCGCTCATTGAGGGCCTCGAGTCGCGGGCCATGCTCGCGGCCGACGACATCCTCGTCGGCCTGGTGGGCAACCGGGTCATGCTCACGCTTGACCCGCAAGGCGCGACGATCACGAACTTGGTCACCGCGTACGACGCACCAGCAGCCAGGCTGACGATCACCGCCGCGACGGCGGGCACGCTCGCCATGGCCGCTCCGGTCAATGGCATCTCCGTCAATGACGTGGCCGACACGATCACGGTGGACCTGAAGAAGATCACGAAGTTTGCGGGCCTTTCGATCCTGGGAGGAGCAGCCACGGATTCGATCAGGATTGGCCCCGGCGGTGTGAACCTTGCCGCCATCGGCCGAGGGGCGGCAGCACAGGGCTTATCCATCGACACCGGCGCGGGGGTGGGCGACAGCATCACCATCGCTGGACAGATCGCGGCGAAGGGAGCAGGCGCCGTGAGCCTCACGACGAAGAGCGAGGGCGTGACGCACGGGATTCAGATGGCGTCCGGCGTGGTGACACCCAAAGGCTCTCAGTCGTTCGGCGGCGGCGTAACGCTCTTGAACGGCGTGGCCCTTCAGTCCGGCGGCAATATCTCCTTCTCGTCCACGATCGACGGGTTTGGCAGGCTGCAACTCTCCGCCGAACGGGCGATCACGATGGCGGGCGACGTCGGCAATTCGCTGCCCCTGCAGGGCATCACGCTGGCAAAGGCCAGCCGTGTGCACGTGGGCGGAGGGCTCGTCCTGGACGGATCGGGCACCGCCGCCGGCACCAGCGGCTTCGTGGTCCGGGCGAACGTCCACAACGTCGTGTTCGCTCCCGTTGCCGACGCCCGCACGATCAGCGGATTCGGAGGGGCGGGCATCCGCTTCGCCGGCGGATCGAATGGTTCCCGGATCACGGGCGTGACGAGCCAGGGCAATGGCGTGGGGCTGCTAGCGGGCCCCGGCTTCTACAGCGGCACCGTCATCGCCGGCAGTTCCTTCAGCGGCAACGTCGGCCATGGTGTGGCGCTCCAGGCTGCGCGGGGCCTCAGGATCGGCGGTCGGCTTGCGGGTGCCGGTAACGAGATCGTCTCCAACGGCGGCTTCGGCGTCGCGGCGACGGGTCTGTGCCCAAGTTCAATCGTGGTGGGGAGCGAGCTTGGCGACAACGCGCTCGGGCAGGTCGAGAACTACCTGGCGAGCAGCCTCTCGGGCAACCTGCTCATCCAAAACGGCACGGGGCTGCAGCTTCAACTGAACGACGTCGGGCGGGCCGCCTATCGGGCGCAGAAGGCCCGGAGCTATTCCTTCGACGTCGGGGTCGAGGCCTTCGTGGTGTCGGCCCGTTCGACCGGGTGGCTCAGCACACGCACCGCGGTGCTCGATATCGACGCCGCCGTGGGCTTCATGGAGCCGCCGCCGGGGACGATGAACCCGGCGGGGATGCAGCGGATGATGCTCGGCGAGAATCGCCTCGCCACGTCGCTGACGCCGTTGAACACGCTTCCCGGGATCGAGTTTGCGAAGAGCGTGCAGTATGTCGGCAGCGACTCGTATGGCCGGCACTATCGGGCCGTCGTGGGGCTCTCGACGTTCGCGGGCATGATCCCGCTGGCCGACCTGCAGGCAGCCCCGAGCATCGGCCAAGACGGCAGCCCTGTGCCGGTGGATGTGTGGGTGAACGCCCAGGGCAACGTGAGCCGGATCGCGGCGGCGTTCGCGGGCGGCGCGTTCACGATGTCGCTGCGCGGGCAGGGTTCGGCTTGGTTCGTGCCGGCGCAGGCCGGAGTCCAGGACGCGGTGGCCAGCGTGCCCACGACCGACTCGACGCCGGTTTTTGGGCCCATTTACCTGTCTGGCACGCCGAACGGCGTCAGCGGCGTGCAGGTGGGTAGCTCCACGCTCCAGATCCCCTTGAACGCCGGCGTGGTAGCGCCTGCCGATTGGTACTTCCCGACGCAGGTCGACGGCACGATCGACGCCCAGGGCGTGATCTGGCTGCAGCATGCCTCTGGCGCGACCGGCGGCTCTGTCGCCTCGCTGGCAGGTGATCTCGCCCGGCAGACCAACAGCATCGTGGTGGCGCCGTCGCTGCCGACCACCATGAACTGGGCGGTCAACGACGCCTCGGCCGTGCGGGCCGTGGCCTCGTTGTTCGCGGGCGATCGATCGGCGCTCGTCGGCAGCGCGGTGGCGGCCGGCTATGGCGAGGACACCAACGAACTCACAGGGACGTTCGTGCTCGCCGGTCATTCCGCGGGTGGCGGCTTCGCGACGGCAGTCGCGGCCGATTACGCGGACCAAAACCCGGCGTCCGCCGACCTTGTGGGCGTGATCCTGTATGACGGCGTCTCGCAAGGGGCCTTCGACGGCAGCGGCAGCTTCGCGGCGCAGGTGGCCGAACTGGATTCACATGACGTCCCTGTCTACCAGGTTGCGGCGCCCGCGCAGCTCTGGAACGCTTACGGCGCTACCACCAACGCCCTTCTGGCGACCGATCCCGGCCAGTTTCGCGGCGTGGTGCTCACCGGCGGGTCACACGTCGACGCGATGGTGGGCAGCAGCTACGCGGACGAGATCATAGCGCAGCGCGTGACCACGCAGTCGCTGCCTGGCAATGCGGCCGCCGCCCGCACGCTGACCGCCGGCTGGATCAACGACCTGTATGTGGGCGCCACGCCGGAAGCGCCCCAATATGGCTTCTATGCTGCGGAGAATCACCCGATCCTGCTGGGCACTGCCGCCGCGACCCCGCTCCCGAGCCCGGTCGCAAACATGTGGTCGGCGGCGGAGTGGAGGCTCGGTGCGGACCTGGCCGCCATCGGCGGACTGACCGGGTTTCAGCCGGGGCCCGAGGTCAACAGCGGCAGCAACGGCGTCACTGGGTACGTCACTCCGCCGATCAGTAACGGCGTAACCGGCGTGAAAACCGGCACCGCGTCACTGGCCATCCCGTTTGGCACCAGGGGCGATGTGACGACGGCGGACTGGTACTTCCCGACCCAGGCCGACGGTCAGGTCTCGGCCAGCGGCATCATCTGGCTCCAGCAGGGCGAGCTCGGCGATGCGGCGGCCTTCGCGGCGCTGGCCGCCCAGATCGCCGGGCAGACCAACAGCGTCGTCGTCACTCCGGCAATCAGTTCGTTCGAGATCCCGACCCGGCCCGGGGCCTTCCTGGGCAGTGCCGGCATGCAGCAGGCGGTCGCCGACATGATGTTCGGCGATCGCGGAGCGCTCGCCATCAGCGCGAACGCCGCTGGCTATCAGGGGGTGCTGCCCGAGAAGATCCTGCTTGCCGGAGAGCGTCTGGGCGGCGGGTTCGCCGCCGAGGTGGCGGGCCGCACCGTCGACAACGGCGCTGCCGCGAACCTGCTGGGCGTGGTGATGGTCGACGGGGTTGCCAGCCCGAACCAGTTCGCCGCATCGTTCGACAAGCTTGATTCGGCCGGCATTCCGCTCTACCAGATCGCCTCACCGCCGCAGGCCGCAAACAACTGGGGGAGCACCACAGAGCAGCTCGTGGCCCTGCAGCCCGACCAGTTCGTCGGCGTTCAGTTTGACGATGCCTGCCCCCTCGACGCCGTGATGACGTTCGCCACCGGCTGGATCAACGACATGTACGAGGGGAAGGGGCCGATAGATCCCCGCTACGGCCTCTACGGCAATCCCAACGACGGCGTCTACGTCGCCAACCAGCCGCTTGTGATGGGCGATGCGAGCGTCACCGTGCTGCCCGCGCCGCCGCCGGTCGACATCGCTCAGTACTTGGGCACGTGGTACGAACAGGGCAGCGTGAAGCAGGTCCTCTCCACCGGGCTGGTCAACACCAAGGCGGTCTACACGCTCCAGGACAGCACCATCGCGGTGGTGAACTCTGGCACCTACGGACCTGGCGGCCCGGCGTGGACCGTCACCGGATCAGCGGTTCCGGTCAATGCCGCCAACACCCGCCTCAGCGTGAGCTTCTCCGGCGCCCCCACGAGTGCCGAGCCGGGTAACTACTGGATCCTGGACTACGCCCCGGACTATAGCTGGGCGATCGTCAGCGACCCGACCGGCACCTCGGGATCCATTCTGACCCGTGATCAGTTCCCCTCCGAGGCCGAGTACGACGCGCTGGTGAGTCGGGCGTATCAGTTGGGTGTGCGGGGCACGATCACGCCGACCGCGCAATACCCGACCGTCCTGTCGTTCGGCAAAGGATTTTAGCGCCGGACGTGATCTACCGAACAGTTCACCTCACAGTCGTCGGGGTGGCTCTCGGTAGCGTCAGGCAGCCGTTGGGGTGATTCGAGATACACCCGCCAGACCCGCCACTAGCCGCGGTCCCAGGCCAGCGCGTGAGTGCATTCATGACAAAGCACCTCGACGGCCTGCGCGGTCGCCAAAAACAGGCGCTCGCGAGGGGAGCTCGCGGGGCCCGAGTTCAGTAGACGGAGAGGCCCGCATCGGGGCTCAGCGACCGCTCACAGACCTGAAAACACTTGCTGAAGTGCCGTTGACCCTCCTATCCTTAAAAATTCGTTTCTTCCGTCTGGGCGGTTCAAGCCATGAAGATCGTCGTAAAGTATCCAACCAGGGGCAGGCCCGCGACGTTCACTTCCCAACTCGAGCGGTACATGCGGCTGCTCTCAGGTGTGCATGAGGTTCATTTCGTCATTTCATTCGACGAGGACGACGAGACGATGAACAACGACGAGATCGCCTCACACCTCACCGGACTGAGTCGCACGCACCCAGACACCGTCCATCCGCTGTGCGGCAGATCCACCTCGAAGGTGTCGGCGGTCAACGCCGACCTCGACAGGGTGCGTGATATCGATCCCGATGTCGTCGTGCTCGCCTCCGACGACATGGTTCCCGTGATGCCAGGATACGACGACGTCATCGCCCAGGGCATGGGGCGGCATTTCCCCGACACCGACGGCGCGCTGCACTTCAACGACGGTTTTTCCGGACAGGAGCGGCTCATCACCCTCGCCATCGTGGGGGGCAGGTATCTGCGGAGATTCGGCTACCTCTACTATCCCGGGTACAAGTCCGTGTACTGCGACAACGAGTTCACGGACGTCTGCAGGATGCTGAACAAGGTCGTGTACAGCAGCCAGGTGATCATCAAGCACGACTGGGTCGGAGCCTACGCTCCGAATGATCCGCTCCATAGGAGAAACGACGCTCCCGAGATGTACGCCCACGACGAGGCTGTCTACGAGCAGCGGAAGGCGATCAACTTCGGTCTCGGACAATGAAAGTCCTGATGAACTACGCCGATAACGGCTTCTTTTTGGCCCAACAGCGCAACGCGAGTTCCGGTGTCGCGGCCGGCAACTTCGACGATGTGTGGGTGAGGAATCGCTCGTCGCTGAATGCCGCGTTCGTCGATAAGAACAAGGCGATCCTGGCCCAGCCCCGGGGTGCGGGATACTGGCTTTGGAAGCCCTACATCATCGCGCGGGCGTTGCGCGAACTTCGGGACGACGACTATCTCTTTTACTGCGACAGCGGCTGTCTGTTCATCAACCCCATCGACGAGGTCATCGACATCTACCAACGAGAGCTCGACGACATGGGTATCGTGGTTTTCAAGACCACGATGTGGGTGGAGACCGGGCCGCCCTGGCAGGATGCACCGGAATACATGTGGACAAAGAGAGACGTCTTCGCCGCGCTGGATGCCGACCTGGCCGCGACGACCCACTCGGCGCAGTCGAATGGCGCGACCATCCTGTTGAGGAAGCGGGACTTCGCCATTCGGTTCGTAGACGACTGGCTCGCATATTGCACGGATCCTCACCTGCTCACCGACACACCGTCGCGGCGTCCGAACTATGCCGGATACAACGAGCACCGTCACGACCAGAGTTTGCTCTCGGTCTTGAGCAAGGTGCGGGGCGTGCACATGGCCGACGACATCACGCACTGGGGCGAGGATCGCAGGGCGACGGCCTGCCGGACGGTGATTCATCAAGATCGCTACAAGGGCTAAGGACGACGCCCGATGGAGCTCAGCGTCATCCTCACCATCCACAATAAGTGCTGGCTGGCGGCAGCCGTCATCGATGCCGTCGTGAAGTACACGCGCACGCCCTTCGAGCTGGTCGTCGTCTACGACGGCTGCACCGACACCAGCAAGGACGCGGTGGAATCGGTTCTTGTGACCTATCGAAAGAGGCTCGGCGAGAACCGGATTCAAGGGTACGTCGAGGTCGTCACGCCCGACGTCCATGAAACGAGGGCCAACAACGCGGGCCTGCGGGCCTGTGGCGGCAGGTATGCGATCCTCGTGCAGGACGACATGGTGGTGAACGAGTGCGGCTGGGACGAGCGGCTATTGCGTCCCCTGCGGCTGTGGAGCGACGTGTTTGCGGTGAGCGCACGAAATGCGATCACCCACCTGCCGGGAGTCGCATGCTTCAAGGCGATCGGCAGGATCGAGGACGGCACGCCCAGAGGGCACTACGACAACCCTGACAGGAACCTGTTCCGGCTTCGACAGAGCGTCAATCGCGGCCCGCTCGGCCTCGACATGGAGAAAACGAGGATGCTGGACTACCTCGATGAGTCGTTCGCGCCGGCGGAGTGTGACGATGCGGACATCTGTTGGAGAGCGTTCGTGCACCATGGCTGGCGGTGCGGCGTGTTGCCCATCGAGTACCTTTCGGATCTGCACTGGGGCACCATGCGAATCAAGGCCGGGCAGTCTGTGTTGGGGGCCGGCCGCGTCGCTGGGGAGAGCAATGGGACTGGATCTACCGGTGGTCGTAGCAACTGGTGTAGGATCACCGAACGGTACGGCCACTTGTTCCACGACGTGCACGACGAAGACCGGGTGGTGACCTGGTGACGCCCGCCGAGAAGGTTCGCCACCGCGTCGTGAGGTGGTTCACACGGCAGGGGTTTCTCGATACGCAAGCCGCCACCGACACGCTCGCCTCGGGCAGGCCATCGATGTACCCGAACTTGTATTTCCGCGGGCAGGTCCGGAACGTCAAGATGGCCGACCAACTCACGTAGTCCCGGCCGGTGAGGTTCTCGGCGACCTTGTTGGACGGGTTCGTGCTACGCGGTTTCTCGGGCGTGAGCACCGGGAGCGCCCGTGACCTGAATGACTGCGCGACGAGGGGCCTGCTGGCAGGGGGCGGCATCCTGCGAGCAGTGTACTCACGAACACTACTCTCGTCCGCCCGCCGCTCTGCCCATGGTCGCTGCCCTCCGCGGGTTTCCCGCGCGGCCCCGCCTCCGGCCTCATGCCAGCCCCGCGCCGGCACGCCGCTACGAGCGTCGGCGCCCTGAGAAGACGCCGCTCCACAGAGTTGTGTCCGAGAGTCTCGAGAGCTGGCTCGCCTGGCGGGACCGCGCCGAGCGTCCCGTGCCGGGCTACGTCGAGGAGGAGTTCCGCGGCTATCTCGAGTGCGGCATCCTCTGCTTCGGATTCGCCCGTACCCTCTGCACGGGCTACGGCCAGGGGTTTGTCGTGGCGTTCTCCTGCAAGGGTTGGGGCGTCTGTCCGTCGTGCAACGGTCGGCACATGGCTAGAGACCGCCGCCCATCTCGCCGATCACGTCATCCCGCCGGTGCCCGTGCGACAGTGGACGATCTCTGTGCCGAAGCGATTGCGGGGTTTTCTCGCCGATCGGCCTGCGGCCGTCGCCGCTCTCACGAGAATCTTCATTGAGGAGATCGAGCTGCTGCTGGGCCCGCGTGCGACGCCCCACCGGTGTTCCTGCCGGTGCGGCCGATCACCCAAGCCGACCTGATCAGACTCACCGAGAGGGTCCGCCGCGCGTGATCCGCTGGTTCAGGCTCACTCACCTGCTCGACGCCGCTACCGCAGCCGACAGGCTCGCCTGGGAGAACAGCTGGTTTTCCATCGACGCCAGTGTCCGGATCGCGGTCAACGGTATCCAACTGCATGTCTATTGTCAGCACCTCGAACACCTGCTGCGGTATTGCGCCCGGCCACCCTTTGCGCTCGAGCGACTCTCTGTGATCCGTGTGACATCCGGCTCAGAAGAGACGGCCGGCAGGAGACGGCTCACGCGAAGTGAGAGGTTCGCAAGCGGACGACGGCCAGGATGGCTTCGCCCGCGTGAAGTCAGATTCTGACACACCTCGGCGAACCGCTCGAGCCGCCTCCGCTTTCACCTGCGCGAGGCCCGTCCACCGACTGGGGCGAGATCGTGCAGGTGCACTTTCGACCGG
>CAMBPQ010000080.1 GCA_945869735.1 Planctomicrobium piriforme | reverse complement strand
AGGCAGATGCCACCGCTGCACCCGAGCCGCGAGGGAAGCCGCTTGCAACCGGCTGCCGCCCCGAGCGAGGCAGTCTACCGGGCGGAGGGTCGATTCAACGGTGGAGTTCAAAGCCGGGGCAGGGGGCGGATTGCCCCGCGGAGGACCCGAGGCTTGAAGGGGCACCGTAGGTTTTTTGAGAACCCGACAGGTTTTCGCGTCGAGGGCACGCGGGGCTTTCTGGTCCGGAGTAGATTGCTCCGGACCCCACCCCCTCGGATTTCCATTTTCGGCCACACGTACGCGGAGCGGAACCGGGTGGTTTACCTCAGGCGGGGGTGCAGAGATTCCGCCCGCCCCTCTGGCTGCGGCTGCGGGCGGCTGCCCGGGAAAAACCCTTGGGATTTCGGTGGCACGCACGCACGCTTCCCCGTACGCGGTTTACGTGCGACCGGGAAAAGTTTCTCGGCTCACCTACCCCCCATGCAAAACTCGCGACCGCGTACGTAGAGGAAACGACCGGGGTTTTTGGTCAGGACTGCCCCCGCGATGCCGACCGCCCCGGCTCAGCGGCTCGCCTCGACCATCGCGAGGATGCCTGCTCGCACAGCGGGAGGCAGGCTTGACCACGCCTCGACCACCTGAGCGAGTGCAGGGTCTGCGGCTGCGGTAGTGGTCGCTGTAGTGGTCACTTCTCCGGAATCGCTGCCATTCCCGGGCGAAACAGGCTCAGGCAGCGGATTGCAAATCCGCCATCGTCGGTTCGACTCCGACCGGAGCCTCTGCTTTTGAAACCCCTGCGATGTGCCGACAACAGCGGCCTTCGCGGGGGTTTTCTTGTTTGTGGGCGTGCTCGTCTCGGAGCAGTCGGCAACCCGCACAGATGAGCCGCATCGCCGGGTACACTGGCCGCTCCGGGAGCTGATTCGGAAGGCGTGGCCGGCCCGATCCGATGTCCGCCTTCGATCCCCGAGTCTTCCATCTGGCGATCCGCATGCCCCCCCGTCTTCGGCTTTTTATCGCCATCGATCCGCCGCGTGAGACGGCCACGGTGGCGGCACGGATGATCGAACGGCTGCGACGCGCGGGCGTCGAGGCTGCCTGGGTCGATCCAGGCCACATGCACCTCACCCTGCATTTTCTCGGCAACGACGTCGACGAGGCAGACCTGCATGGGATCTGCGTCGCGATGGATGTCGTATGCAAGGAGATATCGCCGTTCGACGTGGCGTTCGGCGGCGTCGGATGCTTTCCCGACCTGAAGAAACCGCGCGTCGTGTGGCTGGGGATCCAGGAGGGAGCTGAGACCCTCGGGCGGCTCTACGACGCGCTGGCAGCGCGGCTCGAGCCGCTCGGATTTTCGCCCGAGGCTCGTGGATACCGGCCGCACCTGACGATCGGCCGGTTCAAACACCCACGGCACGATGGGGAACGTGTGGACGCGGGGAGCATCGCGGCGCACCTCGACGGTGTCGCCGTCGAGAATGCCGGACGACTGACGGTCTCCAAGGTCTTTCTCTATGACAGCCGGCTCGAAAAGCACGTTGCCGAATATGACCGGTTGCACACCGCGACGCTGCGTCCGCGGTGACGCCGCGTCTGCGAGGGGCGACCGTTTTTCAGCACCGCAGGTTGAGCTTCAGCGCCGCATGTCGAGCACGCCGACGGCGAGCCTGCCGTCGGTGAAGTAGGGATCGCCACCGCCGTTTCGGCCTTCGCGGTCGCGATGGAAGCGGTCGACCCAGTAGTAGCCGTCGAGCAGGCCGCTGGTGCGTGCGTCGATGACGAGTTTGTTTCGCTCGCGGTCGACGTCGGGGCCGATCCGGTGTGTGACGCCCCCCGTTGTGCGGCTGATCTCGACCCGCTCGTCGAACGTCGCGGCCCCCAGCCAGAGCGGTTCGCCGCCGGCATCGAGTTCACGCGACCGCCAGAAGCGAACGTGGTGCCGCTGCTTGGGGCTAGCGCCGACCGGCTGCTCGAAGGCCGTGTCCTGCTGGCGTCCCCAGAGAAACAGATCGCTCACGGGAGCGTGGTCGTAGGGCTTCTTCAGCACGACATCGGCTGCGATCCGTAGCGATGTCTTCAGCGTGATCGGATCGGCCGCGTACCAGCGGGCCCGCGCCAGCGTGCGATGGAGTTCCTCCTCCGTACCGACAAACGCGATGTTGACCGGGTCGCCCTGACGGCCCTGTTTGGTCGTTGTGTATCGGGGCGCGTCGGTGAGGGCGGGATGGCCCTCGACCGTGGCCGGGGGCTCGTCGCCATGGGCGTCGCGATGGACGGCGTGTGGCAGCAGCAGGGCGGCGACCAGCACGGTCGCCAGCGAGAGGAACGGTGAACGAGTGGCGATAGGCATCGGCGGGCCTCCAGAGAGAGGGGACGGTAGCGACGCCACCGCGGAAGCTCAAGACCGTGACAGCCCGCGGAAAATGGGTGTCCGCTCACGGCTTTTCGCCCTCAAGCAGGCGATCCACGGCTCGACGGCACGCCCGGCTTGCCTCGCGGCCTCATCGGGTTCAGAGGCAGGTGATTCGTGCGGCCGTGGACGCTGCCGCGGCGGGGGCGGTATCCTTCGCCGCCATGGACATGTTTTTGCAGGCGGCGATCGAAGAAGCGGAGCAGGGGCTCGCCGAGGGAGGCATCCCGATCGGCTCGGTGATCGTGCACGACGGGAAGATCGTGGGCCGTGGCCACAATCGCCGCGTGCAGCAGGGCAGCACGGTGCTCCACGGCGAGATGGACGCGCTCGAGCGGGCGGGGAGGAAGCCGGCGGCGTTTTACCGGGAATGCACCCTCTACACCACGCTCTCGCCGTGCCCCATGTGCAGCGGGGCGATCCTGCTCTACGGCATACCTCGCGTCGTGATCGGCGAGAACATGTCGTTTATGGGAGAGGAAACACTCCTCGCCCAGCGGGGCGTACACCTCACGGTCGTCCAGGACGAACGCTGCATTCTCCTGATGCGGGAGTTTATGCGGACCAGCCCGAAGCTCTGGGCCGAAGACATCGGCGAGTGACGGGGATCGCCAGCCTCGGCCAGGTGGCTATGCTGTCGCGACATGGCGACCGTCCCAACCACCCGCGAAACGCCCGCTTGGATGCAGCGCTGGCTTATCGCCGCGGGCATCTACAACCTTGCCTGGGGTGCCCTGACGGTCTTCATGCCGGGCTGGCTCTTCGACCTCACGGGCATGGATCCTCCCAACTACCCGTTCATCTGGCAGTGCGTGGGCATGATCGTGGGCGTGTATGGCATTGGCTATCTCGCGGCCGCGCCCGATCCTGTTCGTCACTGGCCGATCGTGCTCGTCGGCTTCCTTGGCAAGATATTCGGACCGCTTGGCTACCTGTCCGGGGTGATTCGCGGCGAGGTGCCGCTGGCGTTCGGCTGGACGCTCCCCACCAATGACCTGCTGTGGTGGATTCCGTTCGGCATGATCCTCCTGCATGCGTGGCGGACGCGCGGCCATCATGACTGACGCCGCGGGCTGGACGACGCAGGACTCGATCCTGGCGGCGCAGGCCGTGGCGTCCGGAGCGATGTGCGGTCTCATCTGGTTCGTCCAGGTTGTTCACTACCCGCTCTTCGCGACCACGCCGGGCGATGCTACAGCGGGCTACGCGCTTGAAAACCAGCGGCGGACCTCGTGGGTGGTCCTGCCCTTCATGCTCATCGAGATGGCGACGGCGGCAACGATCGCTTTCGCTCCGCCGCCCGGTGTCGGCCGTGGGCCGGCCATCGTCGGTGGGTTGCTCGTCATGGCGATCTGGGCATCGACCCTCCTCGTGCAGATGCCTCTGCATGTGCGGCTGGCGCGGGATGGCCACCGGCCGCCGCTCGTCGACGCCCTCGTGCGGGGCAACTGGTTTCGCACGCTGGCGTGGACAGCCCGGGCGATCCTGGCCGTCTGGATGCTCCGCGTCGCCGGCTGATGCCGTCCGGTTCGGTGGAGTGCGCAGACGGCGTTGAAAACCGCCCTTGATTGCCCGCGGCGAGGGGGGGTAACGTGCCGTGTGCCATGGCAGCTTGGCTCAAGCCCTCACACCCGCCGCTCATCGAGTCTGAAATCGGCGTCGCCATTCTCGGCGCCGGGTTCGCCGGCATTTGCATGGCGATCAAGTTGAAGGAGCAGGGCCGCGCGGATTTTCGGATCTTCGAGAAGGCCTCGTCGCTCGGTGGCACTTGGCGAGACAACACCTACCCGGGATGCGCCTGCGACGTGCCGTCGCACCTCTATTCCTATTCGTTCGACCAGAACCCCGACTGGTCGCGGACCTACGCCACGCAGCCCGAGATCCTCGCCTATCTCCGACGGGTTGCCGCCAATCACGCCATCGACCAGCAGATCCTCTTCGACACGCCGATCAAGGCGATCGCCTGGGACGAATCCACCCGTCGGTGGCGGCTTACGGCCCACGACGGACGCCAGTTCATCGCCCGCGTCGTGGTCTCCGCCGTTGGTGCACTACACGTGCCGAAACTGCCGGACCTGCCCGGGCTCGGTTCCTTCGAGGGGCCCGCGTTCCACTCCGCCCATTGGCGGCACGATCTCGATCTTGCCGGCAAGCGGGTCGCAGTGATCGGGACCGGAGCGAGCGCCATCCAGTTCATTCCCGAAATCGCCCCCCTCGTCGGCCGTCTGACGGTCTTTCAGCGGTCGCCGCCCTGGGTGTTGCCGCGGGACGACAGGCGAATGTCGGTCACGATGCGCACGCTGCTCGCCCGCATGCCTGGCCTACTGCGCCTTTGGCGGGCCGTGCAGTATTGGCGGGCTGAAGTCGTCGCTCTCGGCCTGGCCTACAAACCGAAGTTGATGGGCCGGGGCCAGAAGCGGTCGGCGATGTTCAAGGAACGGGAGATCGAGGATTCATCCCTGCGGCTCAAACTCAATCCGTTCTACACGATGGGCTGCAAGCGGGTGCTGCTCTCCGACGACTTCTACGCCACGATGAACCGCCCCAACGTCGATCTGGTGACGCATGCGATCCGCGAGGTGCGTCCGCGGTCGATCGTCACCGCCTACGGCAGGGAGTATCCCTGCGACGTGATCATCCACGCTACCGGTTTTGCGGCGTTCAATCCCGCGGCCGGCATCGCCATCCACGGACGCGACGGGAAGCTGCTGGCGAACGACTGGCGGGACGGCCCGGAAGCCTTTCGCGGCGTGGCCGTGGCCGGATACCCCAACTACTTCATGCTCATGGGGCCCAACTCGGGCCTGGGCCACAACTCGATCGTGTTCATGATCGAGGCCCAGGTGCGCTACGTCATGCAGTGTCTGGGGTGGATCGAGAGCGGCCAACTCGATCCCGTCGAGGTCCGGGCCGAGGTGCAACGAGACTACAACGTCAGCCTCCAGGAGCGCTTCACGCGGACGGTGTGGCGAGACCGGCCCGGCTCGGCCTGGCAGCATCCCTGCACGAGTTGGTATGTCGATGCCCGGGGCCGCAATACGGCGCTCTGGCCTGGGCTGTCGGTCGGCTACTGGATGGCGATGCTGCGGGCCAACAGCGCCCACTACAGGCCGGCCGCCGGCTCTACGATCGCTGCCCCAGGTGCGGCGCCGGCCGCGACCGAATCGAGCGACACGCCATCAGACCTCGCGGCCTGATGGTGTGGGCGGCCGGTGCCGAACATGCGGAAGCAGAGACCCAGCATGGCCGGCACGAGCACGATTGTGATGAGTGTTGAGAAGAGCATGCCGCCCAGAAGCACCGCCCCCAGACCGCGATAGAGTTCGCTGCCGGCGCCCGGAAAGAGCACGAGCGGGAGGAGACCGAGCACGGTCGTGAGCGTGGTCATGAAGATCGGACGCACACGGCTACGGACTGCCTCGAGGATCGCCTCGGTGGGCGCGATGTCGGTCTCGCGAACCACCTGCAGCGCACGCTCCACGATCAGGATCGGGTTGTTGACAACCGTGCCGATGAGGATCACGAAACCGAGCATCGTGAGCACGTCGAGGGGCTGGAAGATGCCGAACGGCCCTCCGAGCCAGTTGAGCAGGGCGAGGCCGAGGAGCCCGCCCACGCTGCCGAGCGGCACCGAGGCCATGACCACCGCAGGGAAGACCCACGACTCGAAGAGGGCCGCCATCAAGAGATAGGTGATGACGCCCGCGAGGACGAGATTGAACCACAGCGACTTCCAGGTGGCGACGAGCTTGTCGGTGGTGCCTCCGAGCGTGATCTTGTAGCCGCCGTCCAGCGCGCCCGACTCCGCGAGCGGCTTGACCACGAGGTTTTGGATCCGTTCCTGTGCCTCCTCCAGCGGCATCCTCGGGGAAGGTGAGACCTGCACGGTGATTGCCCGCTCCCGCTCGCGGTGCAAGATCTGCTCGGGGCCGCTGGAAAACTCACGGATCTCGGCCACGCTCTCGAGCGGCACAAGCTGCCCGCCGGGTGTGACGACGGGCAGCGCCCGGAGGTCCTGCGTCCGCTGCACGAACCGATCATCGCCCTTGATGACGAGGTCGATCCGGTCGCTATCGAGGAAGTAGTCGGTGGCGTATCCACCGTCGACGAAGCAGTCGACGATGTAGCCGAGCTGCCTGGCGTCGAGCTGCATGTCGGCAGCCTGCTCGAACCGTGGCACGAGCTGCACCTCAGGGCTCGAGAGATCGAGCGAGGGTTTGGGGAGGTTCTGACTGCCGGGGGTTGCCTTCGGGAGTTTGCCCATCACCTGCACGCCGAGCTGCACAAGCTTGGCGAGGTCTGGGCCCGTGATCTCGATGTCGACCGTGCGTCCGGAGCCGAGGCCGCTCTCGAACAGGCTCGACTGCTTCGCCACCGCGAACGTGCCGGGAAGATCGGCCGCCACGCGGCGGATCAACGGCACTAGTTTCGCGGCCTGAAGCGGGTCGAGCGACCGCAGGCCGATGAACACGCTGCGGCCCCGGGCCACGAAGAAACAGTCGCCGAGGACAGGCGCGTCGAGGGCCTTCGCCTCGGCAGAGCCGGGGTCGACGTCCCAGTAGGGCACCAGCCGCTTCTCGACCATGTCGCCCATCCGCAGGAGTTCGTCGATGTTGTAGCCAGGCGGTGGCAGCAGGATGCCGAACACGAGATTCCTGTTGCCCTCGGGCAGGTATTCGACCTTGGGAATCAGGAGCCAGGTGGCCACGGCCGAGCTGACGATGATCGCGACCGAGGCCACGGCCTCCCGCCAGCCGCTCGCCAGCAGAAATCGGTTGCAGCCGCCGACAAGCTCCATGAAGGCCGCCCCGAACCGCATGATGATGTCGCCCCGCGGGCGAGCGGTGCCGGGCTCGACGTATTCCCCGGTGACGGCGGCCACGGCCGCGCGGGCATTGCCGCTCTGCAGGAGGACGGCGGCCGCGGCCGGCACCACGAGCCCCGAGACGACGATCGAGAGGCCCACCGCCGCGGCGATCGCCAGCGCGATGTCGCCGAAGAGCTGCCCCGCCTCGCCCTCGACGAAGAGCACGGGTAGGAACACGGCGACGTTGGTGAGGGTGCTTGCGAGGATCGCGCCCCAGACCTCCGTCGTGCCCTTCACGGCTGCCTCCCGGGGGGGCTCGCCGGCGCTCCAATGGACGAAGATGTTTTCCAGCACGACGACGGAGTTATCGATCAGCATCCCCACGGCAAACGCGATACCGGCGAGGCTGATCACGTTGAGCGTGCGGTCGAAGGCGGCGAGCGCCAGAAACGTGCCCATCACGCTCACCGGGATCGACATCGCAACGATCAGCGTGGAGCGGATGTTTCGCAAAAACAGGAGCAGCGTCCCGAGCGTGAGCAGGCCACCGACCAGGATGTTGTCGTTGACCAGACCGATGGCCGAGTCGATGTAGGTGGTCTCGTCGTAGGCGAGCGTGAGGCTCAGCCCCTGTGGTGCCAGGCCGACGTCGATGGCGGCGGCCACCGCCCGAAGCCGCCGCATCATTTCAAGGACGTTGGCGCCCGACTCGCGGGTGACTCGGATGGCGATATTGTTGGCCCCGAACCGCCTCACGATCCCCTCGGGCTTCTTGGTGCCGAGTTTGGCCCGGGCCACGTCGCGGACGTAAACAGGCTTGCCGTCGCGGCGGGTGATGATCACCCCCTCGACCTGTTCCAGCGAGCGGAACTGCCCGAGCGTGCGGATCACGTAGCGACGCTTGCCCTCCCAGAGGTCACCGCCGGAGGTATCTTGATTCTGGTTGACGAGGGCCACCCGCAGATCCTCGATGGTGAGGTTGCGGGCGGCGAGCAGTTGCGGGTCGACGATCACCTGAAACTCGTCCTCCCGCCCGCCCACGAGGTCGGCCGACGACACGCCGTCGACGCGCTCGAGGCGGCTCTCGATGTCGTCTTCCGCCATCCGGCGGACCGCTTCGACGTCGATGGTCGGCGGCGCAAGGCCCTCAATTTCTGGATGCGTGGCGGCGAGACGGCGGAGCCGGAAGAGGGCGAGGTCGGGGGTGCGGGCCGAAAGTACGCGGTCAAACTCCGCGGCAAGCGCGGGGTGATCGGCCTGGGCCTTGCGGACGACGGCCGTGTCGGGGGCGGCCTGGCCGAGAAGAAACCAGGCCACGGGGCGGTCGTTGGCGCTGGCCGTCCTGATCACGGGGCGGTCGGCGTCGATGGGCCAGTCGCGGACCTGCTGCACCCGGGTGTTGACCTTCACGAGCGCCTGCGACATGTCGGTGCCGACGGCGAACTCGAGTTCGATCGAGCCCGACGAACTGCCTGAGTCGCTGGAGAGCTTCACGAGCCCCTCAACGCTGCGAAGCTGCTCCTCGAGCGGCTGGACCAGCTCCCGCTCGATCTCCTGCGGGCTGGCACCCCGCCACCGGCAATCGACGGTGATCGTCGGGATCTGCACCTCAGGCGTGAGCTGCACCGGCATCGAGAGCAGAGCAAGCACACCAAAGAGCGTCACCAGGATGACGCCCACGGCGACCTTCACGGGGCTGGCGACGCACGCGGCGATGAGGTTCATGATGGTGGAGTCCCGCCGTTCGTGGCTGTCGCCCGCCGGCCGTGGATCACTCCGATAGCGCCTCGAACGTCACCTGCATGCCTGGGCGGAGCCGTTCGTTGCCTCGGACCACGACGAGGAGCCCGGGCTGGAGTCCCGATCGAACCGCGACGTGGCCCTCGATCGCGGACCCGAGGGCAATCTCGACCGGCCTGACCGTGCCTGTCTTGCCGTCGGCAGAATCGATGCAAAACACGATCGGAATTGGGCCGCCCAGGACCAAGGCATCCTTCGGCACCACCGTCACGTTGTCCATCGCGCCGACGGGAAGCCAGGCCCGAGCGAGCATGCCACCCTTCAGCAGCGGCACGCCATCGACGACTCGATTTTCAAGCTGGATCCGCACGGGAAAACTGCGGCTGCGAAGGTCTGCCTGGGGAACGATTCGGGCCACTTTTCCGATCCACGCCCGATCAGGGGCGGCATCGAAGTCGAGGCGGACATCGGCGCCCACGCGAAGCGAAGCTATCGATGACTCGGGCACCTGCGTCTCGATTTCGACCGTGTCGAGTTCGGCGATCCGCGCCACGAGCCCGCCGCGTGACAACCACTGTCCTTTCTCGGTGAAGCGTTCGACCACCCAGCCGGCGAACGGGGAGCGGATGGTGTGCTTCTTGAGCTGGTCGTCGATGTGCTCGACCTCGGCCTCCTGCACCGCGGCGGCAGCGGCAGCTTGCGCGATCTGCTCGAGTCTTGGGCCTGCCTCAGTGAGCGCCAGCGCCGCGCGGCTGCCACGCAACTGGGCCTCGATGGCCTGCAGTTCGGTCTGCGCATCCTGGAGTTCATCGACCGTGCTCGTGCCCCGTTCTACGAGACGTCCGAGCCTCGTGAGGCGGCTGCGGGCATACGCCAGACGTGCCTCAAAGCCCGCCACGATGGCCCGGGATTGTTCGATTTCCTCGGGCCGCGAGCCCGCTTTGAGCTCTGCCAGCACCTGCCGACGGCGGTCGAGTTCGGCGACCGCGCCTTCGCGTTCGATCTCGAGCAGACCGCGGAGCAGCTGGGCGATAGGTTCATTTTCGACGACATGCTGACCATCGAGAATCGGGAGTTCGACAAGCCGCCCGTCCACGGCGCTGCCGACGTCGCTCGTTCTCGCGGGCAGCACGGTGCCGACGAACGGCTGCCCAGAGGCTGTGTTCATCGTCACAACTCGGGCCACGACGACCGGCACCGCCGGCTGGGCCATCGCTGCAGACGCCAGAAAAATAGGCAGAAAAGCTGCCGGGGCTCGAAAAAGTGCTTCGCAGATCCGTGTCGGTCTTTGCATAACCAATCGTTATACCTCCAGAGTCAAAGCGAAAATCCCGCAAAATTATGCAGTTTTTCCCAGCCGCTTGACGCTTCTGGAGAACGCCGCTAAGTTTTGGATCTGTCGCGGTCGATCCCTAAGGGTCGTTCGCTGCATGCGGGCCCCAGCGGCGAAAGCCTCAGGTGGCTCGTTTTCGTTCTTTGACAATTTGGTCGTGGTAATTGGCATCTTGAAAGAATGTCGATGGAGAACCGTCTCAAGCGGTTCTTCAGAGGCGTTCTCCCAAGGCTCAAGGGTGTCGGAATGGTGCACGTCGCAAGACGAGTGCCAGGTCGACGCCCCTGAAAAGAGCGAGAATCGTTGTGTTGGACCGAGCCACCGCGTTTGCGGTTGGCAATCAGATGGTCCGGCAACATAGCTCACCCAATCAACAGGCTCGTTCGCGAGCACTCGATTCGGGTGGTCAAGCTAGAAAGGGCACATGGGGGATGTCTAGGCATCAGGAGGCTTTGAAGGGCGCGGAAGACTGCGATAAGCCTGGGGAAACCGTCAAACAGGTGATGATCCCGGGATTCCCGAACAGACCGTGACTGAATACATAGGTCACGGTAGCTAACGCGGAGAACTGAAACATCTCAGTACCCGCAGGAACAGAAAGAAAAATCGATTTCCTTAGTAGCGGCGAGCGAAAGGGAAACAGCCCAAACCGAGGTGGTTTCCACCTCGGGGTTGTAGGGCCCTCCACCGGAGTTATCAAACAATTGCTTAGCGGAACGTTCTGGAAAGGACGTCCACAGAGGGTGACAGACCCGTACGCGAAAAGTGATTGTCTCTGGAGGGTACCCTGAGTAGGTCGAGTCACGTGGAACCTCGACTGAATCGACGGGGACCATCCCGTAAGGCTAAATACTCCCTGATGACCGATAGTGAACTAGTAACGCGAGTGAAAGATGAGAAGAACCCCTGTTAGGGGAGGAATGTGAACCTGAAACCATGTGCCTACAAGCGGTCGGAGCGCTATGGCGGGAAACCGCAATGCGTGACGGCGTGCCTTTTGCATAATGATCCGGCGATTTACCGTCAGCGGCTCGGTTAAGGTCCTCAGGACCGTAGCCAAAGGGAAACCGAGTCTGAATAGGGCGACATTATGGTCGCTGGTGGTAGACGCGAAACTGCACGAACTACCCATGAGCAGGTTGAACCGCGGGTCAAACCGCGTGGAGGACCGAACCCACTTGGGTTGAAAACCGAGGGGATGACTTGTGGGGAGGAGTGAAAGTCTAATCAAGCGCAGAGA
>CAMBPQ010000079.1 GCA_945869735.1 Planctomicrobium piriforme | reverse complement strand
TTCGAGCCCTGGCCGTAGACACAAAAATGCTGCTGACATCCCGGGATCAGGCGGTTTTCGTAGAAGAACTTCGCGCCATCCGCGAAGGTGTATTCGATCGCGTAGACATCGAAGTTTTGATCGGTGATCTTACCCTTGTTATGGCGGCCACCAATCGCATCGGCCGTCACCGGCCAGGCTCCCTTCATCATCGCGACCTCATCGATGTGATGGATGCAGTAGTCGCTGAAGATCCCGCCGCTCGCCCATAGGAAGTTGTGAAACCGCTTGACCTGCCAGAGCAGTTCGCTCGTGTCCTTCGGGCCCGGCGCGAGGTCGAGATTGTGGGAGGGATTTTGGTTGCGATACCCGCGAAAGGTGATCAGGTCGCCCGCCTCGCCAGCGCGGAGCCGTTCCAGCAGTTCGATGCGGCGGTCGCAGTGCCGGCACATCAGCCCGACCGCGACTTTGAGGTTTTTGGCGTCGGCCTGTGCCGCAAGTTCGATGATCCGCTTCGTGCTCGGGCCGTCAATGGAGACAGGCTTCTCCATGAACACATGCACGCCCTTTTCGATCGCGTGGGCGAAATGGGCTGCGCGAAATGCCGGCGGCGTGGCGAAGATAGCGATGCCACCCGCCGGGAGGGCCTCGATCGCCTGTCGATAGGCGTCGAAGCCAATAAAGGTGCGGTCGTCGGGAACGTTGACACGGTCCTTGAACTGCTCGCCCAGCGACCGCTTCACCGCGCTGATCCGCTCCGGGAAGACGTCGGCCATCGCCGTCAGCGTTACCCGTCCGCCGGGCGCTTGAAAGGCGTCGACGATCGCACCGCCGCCGCGGCCCCCGCAGCCGATGAGGGCGGCCTTGATCTCGTCGCTACCGGCGACGTGCACGCCCCCGGGCGGCGTGGCCGCGGCCGGCGGTTCGTCGGCGCGGGCGATTCCCGCAGCAGCGAGTGCGGCGCCGGCGGTTCCAAGGAAGCCGCGGCGGCTCGTAGCGGCACGGGAGAGATCAAGCGGTTTCATCGTGGATTCCTGGAGGGTGTGCTCTGGCGGTGCCTGTGCACACAGCCGCCGAAGGCTGGGGCATTATGCCTGCTCATCAGGTCATCGTCGAGCGGCCGGTGCGGCGTGAGCCCGAGCCGAGCGAGTGCGGCGTCCGCAGCTGCGAGAACGCACCCAGCTTACGTGTATCGTTGGCTCGGGGGTGGCAAAAGTCTCGTCGCTGAGGGCCGCGGCGGCCCGACGCTCCTCGAGCATTCGCCGACCCCCTCGCCTCCCGTCAGGAAGCCCCAAGCGCAAGCGCGGGGAATGCGTTCGCTACACAAACCGGCTCAGCGCGACCACAACAGTCGCTACCTGGATACCCATCGCTTGCGCTCCGGGCTTCTTGTGGGCATCCAACACAATGCGTCACGATCCACAATGCCTCCCGTCAAGAAGCCACATGCGCAAGCGCGGGGAATGCCGGTAGCACACCGCCCCGCTCCTCTTAAGGCAGATGCGCTCTAAAATCTCGGCTTCGACGAGACAGGGCGACTCACTCGCGGGTGGGCGTCACTCGCGACAACGCTGTCTGTCCCATGCGTCACGCCAGGCGATCCAGGCGAGTGGCGTGACGGGCGTCAGGGCATCGGCCGACCGGCCCGCGGCAACAGCGCCGCCGGCGTCGGGCATGTCGGCATACGCCGCAGTGGCCTCGTCGGCAGCCGCTAGTCGGTGAAACCCAGCGATCGCCAGCCGCGCGGCGTCCTGCTGGTCGGGTCCCAGACGCCCCAGCCAGCCCTCCTCGACGACGCAGGACTCGATGCTGCCCTCGTGCTCGACAAGCGCGACGACGAGGGGCCCGGCTTCGACGGCGGCAGACTCAAGCAAGATCTCAATCCTGCTCACAGCCAGCCGTACGGAGGCGACCCTGAGCCCCAGCGGCCGGCCGGCGTCGGTCCGCTCGACGAGGCTGATCACATCCCGGTCGACAAAGGCGGCGATGTCGTGCTCCAGCTCATGGAGCTGATGCTCGAGACGACGCATTCGCGTGGCTGATTTCCGCTGCGTTGAGTCCCGCCCGTGGATGCGCCGCAGGCGGGCGAAGAGCCGGGGGATCGTGCCCGAGTGAAATCCCGGTGTGAGCAGGCGACGCACCGTCTCGCCGTGGTGGCCGACCTGCACCGGCCGGAGCGTGGTCGAGCGGTTGGCGGCATAGAGCCGCCAGTTCTCCTTGAGCTCCCAGGCGAAGAAGCCGAACACGCCGGGAATGCAGGTGGAGACGAACGTTACCGCCGTGAGTGCCATTCCCTTTTCTATCCCGGTCGCCGCTACAAGCTGGGAACTCACCATCGGGATCATCGGCACGAGCAACTTGTGCGACACCGTCACCACGGGAAAGTGCTTGATAGGGTTGAGCTGTGGCTCGATGAGGAGCGTGATACAAAACCGCACGAACGCCTCGACGATCGACCAACACGCACCGAGCACCGCCTTTACCGCCAGCATCAGGCCCGATTCATCGGAGCGGAACCGCAGGCTTTCGTCGACCGCGTAGAGCGTGCCCTCAATGAAGTCCACGGCCCGGCGAAATGCGTCGATGATCCAGGTGAACACCCCCACGATGACATGCAGGTGAAACTGGTGAAGGGCCCGACCGGCCGCCTCGACTACCTGTTCCTGCAACTGTCGGCCGAATCGGGAGTTGAGCAGCGCGGCACTCGCGCCGAACACTGTGGGGACGACCCAGAGCGAGCGGCGGGCATGGTAGGGGAGCAGGAGCCAGACTGCGAGCGTGACGACCAGCGGGCTCCACGCGTGGCGGATCAACCACCGCGCAGGCGGGCTGCGGACCAGCTGCTCAAGGAACGGGAGCCGGATCAATCTCGCTGGCAGCGCGATCAAGACGAAGTGGACGGCGGCCAGAATGCCACGGACAGCCTGAAACGCGGCCACCCGCACCGCTGGGAGATTGAGAAGCGCCCAGAGTGCGATCCCGATGGCGAGCATGCGGCCGCGGGTGTAGACCTGCCACATCTCGCCAAACGAATACTCGGTAATCGGCTCGATGATGTGTTCGAGGCCGCGTAGGATGATCCACGCACCGCCGAACGGAAGGAGGATATACGTCGTGATCAGGCGACCGACCGACACGCCGAAGAAGAGCGCGCTGAGCCGCTGCATGAGGGCGAGATACGCAGGAGCCTGTCGGTAGACGCCGTCGAGCGCGGCGGTGAGCCGATCGTCGAGTGTGAGCAGCTGGTCGCCTGCGAACCATTCCCCCGGGCCCCGCAGGTCAGGCAGCTTCAACTGATTACGGGAGATCGCGTCACGCACGCTACCGAACGAGATAAATCCCCGCTCCGTGATCCCGTCGAGAATCTCATCGACCAGCTTATCGCATGCTGCCTCCTCGACGAGGCAGCCGGGGAGGAGCCCGGCGTCGTGGATCGCCGCCGCGACCCGTGGACGAAGCGTCTCACGGGCCGCCGCGTCGGTGGTCTGGAGGGCCACACCCATGAGCTGGTCGGCCCGCTGCCGAATCGGCTCCGAAAACCCGACCGTAGGCACGCGGGCGGCCGCGTCGACGGTGTGCCGGTGGATCAGCACGAGCCGCTGGCAGGGGAGCGGCGTGGCGAGCGGCCTCCGTCCCAGCGAGAAGAGCCAGCCGAGCAGCTGCGTCCGGAAACTCTCGCGTTCTGAGTCGACGCAGATCTTCTGCAGGTCGTAGAGGAGCCGCGCTTGCGGCGTCCACGATGAGCCGCCCGTCCGCTCCACAAGTGCGCGGATCACGACCGCGGCCTCGGCGACGGTTGCCGCGTCGAGGTCGAGCGCCCAGCCGAGCCGCCGGGCGAAGGCGTCGATCTGGCGGTCGAGTCGTCCGGTCGCCGGCCGAGCGCCATCCGGCCGAAACGATGCGGCCCGCCATTCGTCGAGCGCCGCCCGCACCATGTTGCCCCGGAGCGCCGTACGATCGGCCCGTTGCCGCAGCGCTGCCGGCCGCGGCCGAAACCACTCGGGCCAGCGGAAGGATGCCGGCCGCTCCCGCGGCGTGACTTGTGGCACCGCCTCCGGATCGTGCGTCTCCGGCAACGCGCGCTCGAGCAGACGCTCACCGCCGACGAGATCGGAGAGTCTTCCGGCCAGTGTGTCGGGATCGTTGATCGACGGAAACCACGCCCACACCGTGCCGGGGGCGAAGCAGCGGAGTTCGAGGAACACCGCGACGAACTCGGCGAGGGTCTCGCGTTCGTCGGCCCCAGGGCGAAGCAGTCCCTCCTGCACGAGCACCGTCTTAGCCTCGGCGGCCGTCGTCGTCCCGATCCATGCCGCCATCTGTTCTCGGGCGGCAGCGCCCTCCACGGGATCGTCGAGCAGCCGCCGGGCTGAAAAATCGAGCAGCGCATGGAATGCCAGCCGCCAATACTCCCGGAGCAGGGTCTGAAACTCCGCGTTTTCAAACCTTTCGGCATCCGGACGAGCAATCAGCAAGACCGTCTTGGGTAGGTTGGCGGGAAAGACCAGCACGTCGTCTGCCAAGGCAGCGAGTTGTTGTGTGCCGATGATGGCGATGTCGCGGTGCGGCAGCCGGGCCAGACCCACCGGCAAATCATGCTGAGCGCGAATGATCCGTCGAACCATGCGCGGCATGGCGAACACGATCTCCGGCGCTTGCGAGCGGAGCGACTGTTCGACGTGAAACACGTCAAACGCTGGATGCAGTCCACTCATTCGGCCTCGAGCAGCTTTCGCGCCGCCTCGATCGCGCGCTGCTTTTCTGCGTCGACCTTCGGCCACTCGAGGCCGAGGTTGCGGATGGTCCCGGCGAGCACGGCGGCGACGACCGCCCGGCTGACCCACTTCTTGTCGGCCGGCACGACGTACCACGGTGCGTGTGCCGTGCTCGTGGCGGCGAGGGCCTCCTCGTAGGCCTTCATATAGTCATCCCAGCACTGCCGTTCGGCGACGTCCGATGGCGAGAACTTCCAGTGCTTGTCCGGCTTATCGATCCGGTCGAGGAACCGTTTTTTCTGCTCGCGTTGCGAGATATTGAGGAAGAACTTCACGATCGCGGTGCCGTTGCGGGCGAGGTGCCGCTCGAATGCGTTGATGTCGTCGAAGCGATCGGCCCAGGTCTGCTTTGAAGGTACGATCCCGGGAATCCGCTGCGCTTCAAGGAGCCGTTCATGCACGCGCACGATCAGCACGTCCTCGTAGTACGAGCGGTTGAAAATGCCGATGCGTCCCCGCTCGGGTAGCCGCTTCATGCAGCGCCAGAGAAACGTGTGGTCGAGTTCCTCGGCGGATGGATGCTTAAAACTCGTCACCTCGACGCCCTGCGGGTTGATCCCCGACATGACGTGCTTGATGGCCCCGTCCTTCCCGGCAGCGTCCATCGCCTGGAAAATCACCAGCACGCTCCAACTGTCGGCCGCCCAGAGGAGCTCCTGCATCGTCGCCAGCTCGGCGACGTCGCTGGCAAGAAGCTCCGCTGCCGTTTCCTTCCGCTTCTTCTCCGGAACATCAGCGTCGCCGGCCCAGTCCGGATCGTGGTCAACGAGCCGCAACCGTGATCCTGGCGCGACGCGGAATAGTTTCTCAATCTGCTGAAACTCAATCGGCATGCGGGCTTGCTCCGGGGATTCGTGCCGCCCGTGGGGGGCTGCGATGTCGGAATCCGATGATCATAGCGGGCCCCCCTCGCCAAGGGCCACGCCCCGCGTGGGAAAGGCGTACGGAGGCGTAGCGTGGCATACTGAATCAACACCCCAGTCGCGAGGAGACACAGCCGATGGCCCAAATCGCAGTTGGAGATCGAGTGCCCGCATTTACGGCTGTCCTTCAGGACGGCACCGCGTTCGACTCGTCTTCGGTGGTCGGGAAGAAGTGGCTCGTGCTCTTCTTCTATCCGAAGGACAACACACCGGTCTGCACGAAGGAGGCCTGTGCGTTCCGCGATTCCTACGCGCTGTTCGTCGACGCCGGTGCCGAAGTGATCGGCGTGAGCAGCGACTCCGCTGCCAGCCACGCGAGATTTGCCGCGAAACATCGGCTCCCGTTTCCGATCATCGCCGACAGCGACCGCTCGCTCCGGCGGCTCTTCGGCGTGCCCAACACGCTGGGGATCTTTCCCGGCCGGGTCACCTACGTGATCGATCGGGAAGGGATCGTGCGGCTGGCACATAGCGCGATGCTCGCCTCCGACGAGCACGTCGCCCGGGCGCTCGCCGCTGTTTTACCGCCGCGGGGCTGAACATCGACTGAGATCGCAACTGCCTTTGGTGGAGCGGCGAGATGGCGGCTTGGACGAGGGAGGCGAGGGGGTCGGCGAACGCTCGAGGAGCCTTGGGCGTATCCTCGCCCCGGTGACAATCCGCAGGATCGCGCAGCGGCGACTTTTGCTGGCCCCGCGTCGGCGATACACCTCAGTCGAATGCGCTCGAGTGCCGGGGGTGATGGGCCCGAAAATCGGTGTAGCCTTTTGCCCCAGAGGGGGCGTACCACGCCGTCATGTCGGCCGCCGCAGCGAGCGGCCAGCCGTGGGTGATCCGCTCGACAAGATCGGGGTTGCTGATGAAGGGCCTGCCGAAGGCGATCAGGTCGGCCAGCCCCGAGTTGACGGCTTGCTCCGCTGACTCCTGCGTGGAGCCACAGTTGCCCATCAGCGGCCCGCGAACACCCCACGAAACTCGGCGAGCGTCAGCGGCTTCCCGAGGTCGTGGAAACCGAAGGCGAGGCCGTTTACGAGTGAAGGTAGGCGAGACCGAAGCGGTCGAGCACCGTGGCGGCGTGGATCTCCACGCCATCGAAGCCGGCGACCTTCGCCCGCACGGTGGCCCGGGCGTAGTCGGCGACCACGCCCGGAATCTCTTGCGTCTCCAGGGCCCGCGGCGTCTCAGAGGGCTGCTTACCGGTGGGCGTGGGGATCGACTCACCGTTACGTTTTACGGGCGACGCCGCAACCGGCGGCCTGCCACCGTGGAATCCGCTGTGCGACGCGCGGCACATGTGCCAAAGTTGAAGGAAGATTCGGCCCCCCCTCGCGTGGACGGCAGCGGTCACATCGCGCCAGCCCGTCTCCATGGCGTCGGTGTAGATGCCGGGTGATTCGAGCCAGCCGTTGGCCTGTTCGGAGATTGTGGTCGCCTCCGAGACGATCAGCCCCGCCGAACTCCGCTGGGCGTCATACTCCGCCATCGTGGCATTCGGGATTCGTTTGGTCCCCGCCCGCGAACGCGTCAACGGCGCCATCACGATCCGGTTGGAAAGCGTCAGGTCGCCGAGTTGGAAGGGTTGAAGGACGTTCATCGCGTTCAAGGAAGGGTGACTCACCGGAGGAAAGGGAAGAAGATCAGGAAGATGGTGGAGCCGCCGGGCAGCCCACGTTCACTCATGGCCGTCTCCCGCCGAAAGGTTGACTTCGCCCTCGCCTTGTCGTAGGGTGAGAGAAGTTTTGGGACGATGCAGGCGTTTTAGACGCAAGACATGCAGATCCCTTGCCTCCGCATTGCGATATTCGCGGGGCTCGGTTGATGAAAGCGGGTTCGATAGTGAACCCAGATTCTGTCTCGGGATGCTTCTCGTGACGGTGCAGGGCGGCCCCTCTGGCAGCCATGCAGATAGTTGACGACCGGCACGGCTTTCGAGTCTGCGGCCTACGGTTGAGCCACACTCGGGGAGGTGATCGATGAATGATTCCGTGCGCCCGGTCTTTGTCTCGACCTATCCGCCGGAGGCCTGCGGGCTGGCGACCTTCACGAAAGACCTTGCCGACGCTGTCGATCTGGCGGCCGGCCTGCCCGTGTCGACGGTCGCAGCGATCGAAAAGATCAGTGGAGTCGATGAAACCGATGCACGGATCACGCACGTCATCGACAACGATCTCCCGGGGGCGTATCGATTTGCCGCCGAAGCGGTCAACGATGGCCCCGGCAACGTCGTCAGCCTGCAGCACGAATTCGGACTCTACTCAGGGGCATGGGGCAGCGATGTGCTTGATTTCATGGAGCAGTGCACCAAGCCGATCGTGACCACGTTGCACACGCTCCTGCCCGACCCGGCTCCGCTGCCGCTACGGCTGATCCGCAAGATCGCCAGCCGCAGTCGCAGCGTGGTCGTGATGACGCAGATCGCAGCCCGGCTCCTGGTCGAGGTGTATGGAGTGGACAGCCATCGCGTAAAAGTCATTCCCCACGGAGTGCCGCAGGTGCCGTTCGGCCGCGACGGCTCCTCCAAGGCCCGGCTGGGGCTCGCGGGCCGGAGGGTGATCTGCACCTTCGGCCTGATCAACCGGGGCAAGGGCCTCGAGCACATGGTCCGCGGCATGCGGGATGTGGTCGTGGCCTGCCCCGACGCTCTCTATCTGATCGTCGGCACCACCCATCCCCAGGTCAGGCGACAGGAGGGGGAATCGTATCGGGAGGAACTCCAAACGCAGGCCGAGGCCCTCGGCCTGCGGGAGCATGTGCGGTTTGTCAATCGGTACCTCGACCTGCCCGACCTCCTCTCCCTGCTGCAGGCGTGCGACGTGTTCGTGACGCCGTATCCGGGCAAGGATCAGATCGCCAGTGGCACGATCGCCTACGCGATGGCCATCGTCGGAGCGGTCGTCAGCACCCCTTACCTCTACGCCCAGGAGGTGCTCGCCGGTGGGCGGGGCATCATCGTTCCCTTTTCCGACAGTAGCGCCATGGCGGAGGCCGCGGTGCGTCTGCTGACCGATGACCGGCTGCGGGCCAAGACCCGGTGGCGCGCGTACCAGTATGTGCGACAGATGTTCTGGCCCACTGTTGGCAAGCGCTACCTGGATTTGTTTGGGCAGGTTGCCGTGGCGAATCCTGCCCGGCGATTGTCTCGCGTTGGGGAAATCATCGAACGCGTTGCCGCCGTGCCTGCAGGGGAATGAGCCATGTTCGTTCGACCACTCGTGCCGCTCGATCATCTTGATCGGATGACCGATTCCACCGGCTTGATCCAACATGCGATCTACGGCATCCCGCGACGCGAGAGCGGCTACACCACTGACGACAACGCCCGTGCCCTGCGGCTCTGCACCCGGCTCTGGGAACACAACCATGACGAACGCATGCTAGCGCGGATCACCTGCTACCTGAGCTTTCTCGAACATGCCCGCTGCCCCGTGAAGGGCTTTCACAACTACCTTGGGTATCAGCGCGACTGGCTCGATGCCTCGGGCACTGGCGACTGTCAGGGGCAGGCGGTGCTCGCGCTGGCGGAGGTGCTCGCCAGCCGGCTACCGGACGGCCATCGGTCTCTCGCCTTGGAGTTGATCCAGGCCGTGCTCCCGACGCTGGCTGAAATCCGCAGTCTGCGGGCACAGGCGTATGTGATCATGTCATGGGGAATTCTTAGAAATGCAGGCGTCCAGCAGACCTGCGGCTTGGAGCCGGTCGCCCACCGGGCCGCCCATCGGCTGACGGCAAGCTACGAACGGTCGCGACGGACCGAGTGGCCGTGGTTCGAGTCGCGCATGACCTATGCCAACGCCGTGCTGCCCCACAGCCTGTTCGTGGCGGCGGAGTGCTGGCCGGACGAATCGTTTCTTGCCGCCGCCGAGACGTCGTTTACGTTTCTCGAACTCGAAACGACGACGGACGGTGTGTTCTGGCCGATCGGCAATCGCGACTGGTATTCCCGTGGCGAGGAGAAGTCGCCCTACGACCAGCAGCCCGTAGAGGCCTCGACCATGGCCGATGCGGCGTTGGCCGCGTTCACGGTTCGAGAAGAATCGCGGCACCTCGTCACCTTCGAGCGGGCGCACCGTTGGTTTGGCGGGCAGAACAGCCTCTCCCAGCCGATTGCCGAGCCGGCCACCGGAGCCTGCTGCGACGGACTGCAGCCACACGGCGTCAACCGCAACCAGGGGGCGGAGTCGACGCTGGCCTACCTGTGGACCGAAATGCAACGCAGCCTGATGCACTCGGCAGATCAGCCTCTCCTGACGAGCGCGGATGGCCAGCCGATTCCCTGTGGTCCTGCCCTGATGCCCAAACACTGATCAACCCCGTCCTGCTCACGATGAACCCCGTCCGACTCCAAAATCTCGTCCGCCTCAAGGAAGAACAGCAGAATCGCATGGCTCACATCTCAAAGTTGCCCCACCTGCATCAGACACTTTTTCATCGATACGCCGGCAACCCGATCCTGACGGCAGCGGACTGGCCCTATCCAGCCCACACGGTCTTCAACGCGGGCGCCTGTCAGATCGGCGACACGACGCTGCTACTGGTGCGGGTCGAGGATCGCCGTGGGCATTCGCACCTTACGGCCGCCCGCAGCCTCGACGGAATCACCAACTGGCAGATCGACTCCCTCCCGACATTTTCCGCAGATCCGACGAACTTTGCCGAGGAGGCCTGGGGGGTTGAAGACGCGCGGGTGACGTGGGTGCCTGATCGTGGCGAGTGGGTCATCACCTACACCGCCTATTCTCCGATCGGGCCACTGGTGTCGCTCGCTGTGACGCATGATTTCAAGACGTTCAACCGTCTGGGCCCGGTGATGCCTCCGGAGGACAAAGACGCCGCCATCTTTCCCCGGAAGTTTGGCGATCGCTACGCGATGATCCACCGTCCGGTGTCGACGGGGAGTTCTGGGGCGCACATCTGGATGTCGTTCTCGCCCGACCTGCGGCACTGGGGCGATCACCATGTCCTGCTGCACGCCCGCCGGGGAGCCTGGTGGGACGCCAACAGAATCGGCCTGAGCCCGACGCCGCTGGAAACGCCCGAGGGCTGGCTGCTTCTCTACCACGGCGTGCGTCACACACCCGGCGGCTGCCTCTATCGGCTGGGTCTGGCGCTGCTCGACTTGGAGAACCCCTGGCGGGTATTACGGCGCAGTGACGAGTGGGTGTTCGCCCCGGAGATGTCGTATGAGCGTCAGGGCGACGTCAACGGCGTCGTCTTTCCGTGTGGTTGGATCCTGGACGAGGCCACCGGCACGATCCGCATGTACTATGGCGCCGCCGATTCCTGCCTGGCGTTGGCGACGGCCCAACTCTCCGAAGTGATGGACTACCTCCGCACGTGCCCCGTGCCGCCGGTCCGCGAGCGTCCCGGCATGATGATTCCCTGAGGAGGGACGCCCCCGCTGCGGGCGGCCGTGACGGCGGTTTGGGGCAGGGCCTGCGCCGACGGTGAAAATCGGCGTGCTGGACAACGAATTCTGGGATGGGATGGCCCATCGAACGAAGCTTGTGTGCCTCCAAACGGCCACCGGCTCGCGTGATCGGTCGGGCTTCCCTCCCCGGCCGATTGCGGAAGTGACGTTGATCGTCCTCACTTTTTCTGGTCCTTCGGGGAACTTTGTGGGCGTGGGGTTGCCCATGCAGTGCGCCCGTGGGGTCGCGGGCGAAACGGTGCCGGATTGGTTCACCGGCGGTGACATGCTCGCCGCCGGGGGATTTTGCTCCAGAATGCTCGGGTGGCCGACTGGGGAATTGCTCGTGAGTCGCAAAGATTCCCCGGCGTCTGCGCGTGCCCCCGACCGGCTCCTCACGATCAAGAATCGGTTCGATCATCCGTGCAGCTTGCCTCCCGTCAGGAAGCCCCAAGCGCGAGCGCGG
>CAMBPQ010000078.1 GCA_945869735.1 Planctomicrobium piriforme | reverse complement strand
GGGATCGGTCTCGATCAGCCGGTAGTTGCCTACCGTCTGCGCCGAGGCCGCGAGCAGCGGGTCGTTGGCGTTGAAATGCACCACGACGGTGTCGCGGGCCTGCGAGAGTGATCCATTCGGCAGCCGCGTGATCGGCTGCGGCACGACGGATACGACCTGCGCCCCGAGGTCGAGTTCCAAGTTGAGGTCGTACCGGCCACCGTTTTTGAACGACTCGGCCGGCGCCGCGGGACCATTGGCGAGTGTCTTGAGGCCGCCGGAGATCGACAGCCGGTACAGGTCGTCAGGCAGGTTCTCAGCGAACCGCACGACTACCTGGTTCTCGTTGGGAAAATCATCGACGGCGACGATGCCGACGAAGCCCGTGGGAGTAACATTACCATCGTCGACGCCGCCGAACGTGCCATCGGCACCAGCGCGGACGATGCTGATCGCGCCCAACGTGGCCGGGTCGATTCGGGTTCCCGGGCTGAAGCGGATCGTGATCTGCTGCGGGGCCTCCCGCAGCGTGGCCCCCTCTTCGATGAGATTCCCAAAGTTGGGGAAAGCGGCGACGAAGTCGAAGGCCATGACCCGCCGGCCCTCGAGGGATTCGGCGTGGTGGATCGCAGCCAGACGCCGGCGGACAAGGGGCTGGCGAGCACGCCGCCGGGCGAACAGGTCACGGACGGAGATCAGCCACGATTGACCGTTCATAAGGGCCTTCACGCTGTGGGGTTCGTCAGTTTCAGATCAATGAATCGTCTGTACGGGCACGGAGATCGCGGAGTTCACTGTAAGATCCCGCGATCAAGGGATTTTCTAACACCTCAGCGAAACGCCCGTGGCAGTTCGAAGTTCCCCCGAGCCGGTCACAAACCGGACAAAATTCACGAGTTACTCGGTTTATCGCAAACCTGCAGCCAACGAGTGCCCTCGAAACCTTCGATCCGCTTCCGACGAGCCATTCCCCGCAACTTGCCGGATGCGAGCCTTCGCCCCGATCGGGCCAACAGAGCCGCCGAACGGCGGCGAAGCGCTGTTCGGGACGAGTCGGGAAAACTATTCCGATTCGCGGGGTTGGGGTACGCCAGCGGGGGCTAGGCACTTTGACCAACTGATGGTAGCCCCCCTCGCCAAGCACCGCAATGATTTGGTCCGGGCGCAAATCTCCGCCCTGGACGAGACGCGCGGCCGTACCGGGGAGCCCCGTTGAAAGCCCCAAAACCCGCTCAAATGCCGGCAAAATCCCAAACTACGGCGTTCACGAAGGAGAGGCCGGCCAATGGCACTTCCGCAAGCATGGCCGGACTGGCGGGCAGCTCGTCTATCCGTCGCCGGCAAGACGGCGCGAGCATCATGCATCTGCACGAGCTCGCCGCAATCGGTGGGCGGGCCCCGGGCAAGGTGCGAAAACAGTGCGCCTCCGCTCCGGCCATGGTCTAGGTTGTCGGTTTCGCTCATCCTCTATAGCACCTCTACGGCCATCGCTTTCGCTCGTTACCCGAAGACGGCGGGCAGTTCGCTCACTGCTGGTTTCACGTCGGCGCTAAGGTTTGCCTATGAGGTGGCTCCGGGCGATCCGCACATCGGCGTGCACGATGCGGTGGTGCGGGCGGGCCTCGTGTCCCAAGTGGCCCGCACCCGGCTGGGAAGGCTACGCTTCAAACTCGCGCGCGAAGCGAGCCGCCTCCTCACCGGTGCCGGCCGCGGCCTCGGGCGCCGGGCCGCGTGATGCACCGCCTCAGGTGGAGGCAAGAATCTCGTTGAGCCGGGCGGCGAACGCCGCGGGAGATCTGGCGGCGAGAATCGACGCCAGGCCCGTCTCGTCGATGTCGCGCCGCGACGCGGTCTCGATCGCATCGGCCAACACGGCCGGCGTGCAGTCGGCGGCGACGCAGGTGGTCAAGGCGTGCGGGAGTTCGGTGAAACTGCCTTCGTCGGTGACGACCATCTGCTTCCCCAGGCCGACGAGTTGACCGGCAGCCGCCGACGATTCGCCGTGGCTGGTGTCGCGGAGCTGCACGGCGACGTCGATCTCCCGCATGAGTCTGAGCAACTGGTCGTCGTCGGGCGAGTCGTGCACCTCCACGCAGGGAAGCGTGTCGATGCCCGTGCGGCGGCAGTAGCGGGCCGCTCGCCAGCCGGCGATCACGAGCCGTGCCGGCCTCCGCCGTGCGAGCAGCGCGACGCTCTTCGCCACGCAGTCGAGCCGCTTGCCGTCGCCCGTGATCCCAAAGCTGCCGATCCGCAGGGTCTGGGCTCCCGTTGTCCATGCGCGGTGCTTCCCGTGATCGCGTCTCGTGGGAGGGCCTTGCGGCGGCTCGACGGGCAACAGCGCCACGTCGATCGTCCAACGGTCCGCAAGCGATCCGATCGCACTGCGCACAAGGTCTCGACAGGCCGCCGAGTTGACGATCAGGCCGTCGAGTTCGGCATGTTCGGCAAGAAACCGCAGGCAGCGGCCGATGTCGGGCAGCCTGCCGATCGCCCGCCGGATCCACGGAGCTGCGTTTTCAGGCGGCTCGGCTGCGGGCAGCATGAGGTAGTCGGCACCCAGCCAGTGCAGAAAGGGAACCGCGAGATTGGCCTCGTGCAGATAGGCGAGTCGCCTTGCCCGGCCGGCGCGGCGCGACCGCATCAGCGCCTCGAGCACCTTGATGTGGTGCGGCGAGTTGCCGAGCACGTGGATCACCGTCGAGTGCGGGCCGCGGTCGAGGGCCGACCGCAGCACCTCCACCGGCAGCACGCGACTCGTGGGCCGAAGCCCGTCCGGTGCCGCGACCGTCGGCCCTGGGTTGGCGTCGAAGAAGTCGGTCCGCCAGGTGGGCGGCTGCAGGTGGCGGACGGTGTAGGGGGCGATGGCCGTCTGGGCGGGGGGCAGTGCCGCCACGACGGCCAGCCTCCCGGGCCGGTGCCACCGCCGCGGAATGTCGTCGAGATGACGCATTACCTCCGCCGCAGCCCGCGACCATCCGAGGTCGGCGAGCAGGTCGCGGCCGAAGGCGAGTGATTTGGCAGTCAGCCCCGGATTGGCCAGCAGTCGGTGCATGGCTGCAGCGATCGAGGCGGGATCGGCGGGATCGAAGGCGAGTTCCCGGATCAGCAGTTCGCCCACTGATGACGTCGCGGAGCCGACGGCGGGCACGTCGCACCCGTAGGCCTCGAGGATCGGGAGCCCGAGGCCCTCGTAGAGCGACGGGTAGACGAGCATGGTCGCGTGCCGCAGGAGGCCGACGAGGTCTTCGGTCGTCACGTAGCCCGTGCAGACGACCGCGCGGTCCGGGATGCCGCACTCCGCCGCCAGCTGTCGGAGCCGGGCCACGCGCTCAGCCGAGATCGTGCAGACGATCGCCAGTTGGTGATCGGGGTGGTCGCGATGAAACAGGGCGAAGCCGCGGACCATCCCTTCGAGGTTCTTGCGCCAGTCGTCGCCTCCGATGAAGATGCAATAGGGGCCGACGAGTCCGTGGCTCCCCGGGACCGCGGCGGTGTCGCTAGCCGGTAGCCGCATCAGTTCCCGCTTGCGGTGGTCGATATCGCCGTAGATGCAGTGCACCCGTCCGGGGTCGATCGCCGCGTGGCGGATCGTGTCGTGGCAGGTTGACCGGCTGATGCCGAAGAGATGGTCGGAGCCACGCAGCAGCCCCAGGCAGTTCTCATACTGGCGGCGGACCTTCTCCTGCGGGAGGTAGCGGTCGGGGAAGAGCAGGGGGATGAGGTCGTAGACGATGCCGAGCCGCCGGGGCTGTTGCCGCCGCAGCCACGGCGGGAGGAGGAAGTCGGCGTCGCACTGATGGTGCGGCAGGAAAAAGCAGCCGGTGATCAGGGCGTCGATCCGTCTGGATGCCTCGGCCGCCAGCTGTTTCGCCGTGCACCACGTGCCGTGGGCGGCGAGCTCGGCGGTGCGCGACGACGGTGGAAACCGTTCGTCCTGGAGCAGCAGCCAGCGGTGCGCAGGGAAGGTCCGGCAGAGTTCGGCGGCGAGGCTCTGGCTGTAGGACGGGATGCCCCGGTCGCCATGAAACTGTGCCACGCGGAGGTCGACGAGAATCGTGAGCGGCGTCGTCATGCGGTCGGCCGGTCGGCCTCGGTGGCCGCGTCATCGTCCGGGAGCCGCAGGTAGGCCAGGCCGGTCAGTTCGCGGACGAGTGATTCAAGCGCCGCGACCCGCTGCTCGAGCAGCGAAACACGGTCGGTGCCGTGGCCGTGGCCGTGCCGCGCGGCGCCGGCCGTGCGCTTCAGCAGCCGGGCGATGGGCCGCAGGCAGCGTTTCTCAAACGTTCGCAGCGTCTGTCGGATCAGCATGGTCGGGCGTGTTCCTCTCGCGTGCTTCCGGGGCCAATGAGCGTCACGCCGCGTCGGGGATCGTGGTAGATGCGTCGCCGATCGCCGCGAGCAACTGGCCGTCGGTGTGGGTCCAGGGCGTCGGCTCAAACGACTCGTGGATGGCCCGCTCCCGCTCGGCGACCCAGGCGGGGTCGTGGAGGGCACGGTCAACGAGGCCGACGAGCGCCAGCGGATCACGGGGATCGAAGAACTCCGGCAGCGTGCGGCTGATCTCGGGAAAAGAAGGATAAGGATAGGCCGGCCAATGGCACTTCCGCAAGCACGGCCGGACTGCTGAACGACTCGTGAGCCGCGTGGAGCCGGTTGGTCCCGTCTCGGAGATCCCAGAAAGCGTTTCCCAAAGCGGCCGTCTTCCCGCCTTAAGCGGCATTTTTCTGGCGTCAGCGCGGAGTCTCTCCGAGTCCGGCCGCGCACGAGCACAAGCTCAGCGCGGCTGCCAGTGCGACCGCCTGGATCGAGCGGCGAAGCCCGTTCCGCGGCTCACGACGTCTCTGGCGTGGGTGTGCATGGCGGGAACCCCGGCGACCGTCATGCGGGTGGCGGGTCACGTCGCCGCCGTGGCGGCCGATTCGTTTTTCAGCCGTGCCCGCCAGTAGGGCGTGGTGCAGAGGAGTAGCCGGCCGGTGCCCCGGTAGCAGTAGGCGAGTTTCTGGCCCGACATCCAGTAGCTGAGCCACGACCGGGCCGGACGGCGGACCGACAGCGTGATCCCGCTGGTGCGGGCGACGACCTGGGCTCCGTCGACCACGATCTGATCGTCGACGAGATGCACCTCCTCGACCGGTCCCGGGACCGACAGCACGACCTGACCCTCCCCCTTGAGCGCGGTCTTGTACCAGAACAGCCCCTGGTCGGCCCAGTACGCCGTCCACGTCCGCTCGCGGTGCACGGAGAGTTTGACCTCGCCGTCGCTCGCCCAGAAGCACTTGGTGTCGAGGATCCACCGCTCGCCGGGCATGATCTCCATCGAGTGGAAGCCGCCGAGCGACGAGTCGAGGTAGACGGTTCCCGTGCCCTCGTAGCGGGGGCGGAGTAGCGACTCATCGGAAAAGAGCGACACCCACCAGGCCTTGAGGCTCGGGAAGGGGACGTCCATCGTGATCGCGCCCTTGAAGTGGTTGAGCGCGCCCTTTTCGGCGCGGACGTCGTCGTCGTCGAGCCCGACCTTCACCCACCGCATTCCCTCGGTCTCTTCGACCTCAAACGTTGCCATCGATATCGACCTCCGCGCCGCGGGTGAGGCCCCCTCGCGTCCAGTCGACGCTCCAGCCCGGGAAGGCGATCTGTGGATAGGGATCGGGCTCGATCGGGGTGGCGGAGGCCTCCACGACGTCGAACTGCCGATCGCCGCGAATCCGGCCGAGCCGAAAAACCTTCGTGGTGTGTTGTGTTTTGGGGTCGAGCCGCACGGTGCCCCCGGGCCCGGCAAACTCGAGGCCGTCGCGAAAGGCCTGCCGCACCGCTTCCGTCTCAAACGATCCCGCCTTCTCGACCGCCCTCTTCCAGAGGTGCACGAGGCACCAGTCGGGCTCCATCGGGTCGCCGGTCACCCGGTCGCGGCCGAACTCGCGGCGGAAGCCGGCCACCCACGCGCGGTTGGCGGGCGTGTCGATGCTCTGGAAGTAGCACGAGGCGGCGTAGTGCCCCTTCACCTGCTCGGGCAGAAGGCTGCGAAGCTCGTCCTCGGCGATGCTCGTCGAGACGACGGGGATTGCTTGGGGGTCGATCTTGGCCTCCGCCAGTGCGGCAAACAGGCCGATGTTCGAGTCGCCGTTGACGGTGCTGAGCACGCAGTCGGCCCCCGACTCGCGGATCTGCTTCATGACGCTCGAGAAGTCACGGTCGCCGAGGGGCAGGTAGGCCTCACCGACGGGCTTCAGGCTCTTGTCCGCGAGGTATTTCTTGGCGACGTAGTTGGCCGTCCGTGGAAAGACGTAGTCGGAGCCGACCAGGAAGATCTTCTTTCGTGACCCGCCGGCCTCGCCCATCAGCCAGTCGAGTGCCGGCAGGATCTGCTGGTTGGGCACCATGCCGCCGTAGACGACATACGGCGACGATTCGTTGCCCTCATACTGCACCGAATAGAAGAGCAGCTTCTTCGCCTGCTCGAACAGCGGCAGCACGGCCTTGCGACTCGCGCTGGTCCAGCAGCCAAAGGCCGCCACGGCGCCATTCTCGAGGATCTGGCGGGCCCGTTTCGGGAACAGGTCTACCCGCGACCGCGGATCGGGCGCCTGCGCCACGAGCTGGCGGCCGAGGAGCCCGCCGGCTGCGTTGATCTGCTCGAAGGCATGCAGCTCGATGTCGCGGAGCGAGGTGGCGCTGATGGCGAGGGGGCCGGTCTGGGAGTGGAGCAAGCCCACCGTGACCGTCTTGGCCCGGGGCGAGATGCCGAGCGAGCAGCCGGCAAACAGGGCCGGGCCGAGCCCGCGGGCTGCGGCGAGCGTGGCCGCAGCGCCCCTACGGAGGGCGTCGCGGCGGGAGAGTCCGAGGGGAGGTCTGCCGCTGGTCATTCGTCGTCCATCCGCTGGTAGAGCGTTTCAAACGGCTCGGCCGAGATGCTCACGTCGCCCCGGAACGGCTGGTTCATGTCGAAGATCAGGTGCATCATGATGCCGAGGTAGGCCGCCAGGATGCCCCCGAGCAAAAGCTGCGTGAGAAATCGCATGTCAAACAACCAGCAGATGGCGATGTTGAGGATCGCCCCCATGATCATCACGGACCACATCGAGCTGGGCAGTGACGACTTCACCGAATAGAGCCGCATCTGGCGAGCCTCGAGGAAGTCGTTGAACTGCCGCAGGGCCTCCGCGTGCAGGATCTGCTCCCCGGGCGAGTGGGGCTGAAAGTCGAGGAGTTTGTCGTAGAAGGCCTCCGCGCGGATGGTGCCCTCCTGGGGGACGATGCCCCGCTGCTGCAGTGGCCAGGCATACTTGATCACATACCGCGTGTAGTCGCGGAGGAGCCAGCGGAGGTTCTGGGCATGGGGCTCCGGGTAGCGGGAGACGTCTTCGTAAAGCGCCGACAGCGCGGCCGCCTCGTGGGTAACGTGGCTGCCGGCCTCGGCGACGTTTTGGTAGGCGGTGACGGCGATCAGGCCGAGCAGCAGGCCGTAGAACACGCAGAAGCAGGAGAGCACGTAGCCGACGATGTCGTTGGAGCCGGCCGTGTACTTGACGAACTGCCGCAGGATCGGCCGCACGATGATCGACCCGAGCCAGTAGAAGCCGACGAACACGCCGACGAACAGCATCGACAGCCGCAGGGGCGGCACGTCGTAGAGCCAGTACCACCATTCGGGCTGGAGAGCATTCACGTGCGACGCCGCCGGGAGAGAGAAGGATGGTCGGAGAGGTTCCAAACGCCGCCCGGGATCGTAGCAGCATCCGGCCGCGGTGGGCCAGCAGGTCAGGCGGCGGGAGTTTTGTCGGCTCCTGCACGCTCTCGCCGTCGAGCGCGTAGATCGCCAGATGTTTGCCGTCGGGGCCGCGGAGTTCCTCGAGCATAAACGTGCCCGCCACGGCGACCGGCCGGATCGAGAACTCGGCCGTGTGGGCGCTTCGGTTATGCCTCGCGTCCGGCACGGCTCAGAGGCTGTGGATGTCGATCGCGGGCAGCTCGTCTCTCCGTCGCCTGAGAGACGCCGCGCTCATCATGCATCTGCACGAGCTCGCCGCAATCGGTGGGCGGGCCGCGGATCACGGAGAGCCGTTCCAGCGCAAAGGGGGGCCGTGCAAAGTATCTCAGCAAGTGGTCGTGCAGGTGCACGTGAGGGTTCAGCGCCGAGCCGAAGCGGTGGAGAAAGGAGATGCCGCCGCGAGCAGATTGTGCGGTCTCTGGCAGCGATGCGTTGAACCCTATCCGGGATCCTGCGGCTCGACGCCAAGGCGTGCGAAGCGCGGCACTGTCTTGCCGTCGACCACGACGGTCTCGGCCCGGGCTGCTTGCTATCATGCGTGGCTTTGCACCCTTTCCTGAGTCGGATATCTCCTTACGATGGTCCCACCGCTACGATCAGACGAACAGCCACTCACCTGACGATCCACCGCTAAGATTCCGCCGCCAAGGACGCCCCTCCCCAACGAGGACAGCCATGCCCGTGATTACCGTAGGTCCGATGCCCTCGAGGGCCGCCGGTCGATACACCGTCGTCTCGACAGCCGTGATGTTTCTGGTCGCCTGGGTGGCGGCCGCCGCGGCCCTGCCGAATGCGCGTGCCCAGCAGGGCGAGTCGGCGGGTTCGCCCGCCGACGTGGCCGCGATCCACGCCGCCGCGACAGCCTATCGGGAAGCCCTCGCCAAGGGAGATGCGAACGCCGTCAAGGCGGCCTGGACGGCCGATGGTGATATCGTCGATGGCTGGGGCAAGCGGCTTCAGCCGCAGGACAGGGACGCGCTCGATGGCGGGCCCACGGCTGCAAACAAACCGCGACCTGAGTTCCGGCTGGAAAAGACGCAACTGCGATTCATCACCGCCGACGTGGCTGTCGAGGATGGCACGGTCGATGTCGTCCTGCCCGGGATGAAGACTGCGATCGAAGGCTGGTTCTCGGCCCTCTGGGTCCGCAGCGGCGACACCTGGAAGCTGGCCGGCCTGCGGGAGTCGGAGCGGCCGGTCGTAGCCGACGCCGATATGCTCGACGATCTCGACTGGCTGGTCGGAGAGTGGGTGTTGGCCGTCGAAGTTCCTGCCGGGCAGACCGGAGCCGGCAAGCCAGCCGCGCCGGCCGCCCTTGCCACCCCGGCCGCGATGGAGATGAGCGTTCGCTGGGATGCGGGCCGCACGTTCCTGGTTCGCGAGGCCCGCGTTCCCGTTGCTGCACCGGATGACGATGCGGCACACGTCATCGAGGTCCACCAGCGGATTGGCTGGGATCCACTCGTCAGGCGGATCCGGTCTTGGAGTTTCTCATCCGACGGCAGCCGCGGCGAGGCCACCTGGTTTCGCGACGGCGATTCCTGGGTCGCGGTACAAACGGCGGTGCTGCCAAATGGCCGGCAGGAGACGGCGGTCAACATCTACAGTTACGACGGCCAGGACCGGTGCGTCTGGCGGATACTGCCGGAAGCGTTGGAATCGGACGACGGTCGGCCGACGCAAGCAACCTGGGTACGAAAGCCAAAGGGGGTGGAGCGATGAACGGATCGAGCTGCGGTTCCCGCTGGAAACGCGTGGTGATCACCTGCTGGCTCTGCTCGACCGTCACGGCTGGGCCGGACGTTCAGGCCGCCGCTCCCGCTGCCGGCCGCGCGATCAGTCACTTCGCCGCCGAGGACGACGGGGAAGTGGCCCGCAAGGCCGACATTCTCCACAGCCCGGACTGGCAGCGGGCGATCACCGAATTTGGCGGCTGGCTGGCCACGCAGACCGTCTATCCACCGTCGAAGGTGCGGCGGATCAAGGCGCAGTTCAACGACCGGGTCGCGGCGATGTCATCGTTTGAGCTGGAGTATCTCCTCGACTCGCTCTCGGTGAAGCTGCAGTTGCTCGACACGGCCGAGGCCCGCGATGCCAAGGCCTGGCTGGGCGAGTACCTCTCGGTGATGTCCGACGCCCGGCGGGCCCAGGCGCTCCGCGGCGTTCCCAACATCCTCGACATGTCGGCCGATCAACTCTGGCGAGAGATCCAGCGGATCGATTCTCTGCGGGGAACTCTCCGGCAACGCCAGCAGGGGGTCGAGTCGCGGCAGGCCACGCTGGCGACCCGGGCCGCCGCCGGCAGGGAGACGACATCCGCCGCGGCCCGCGCGACTGCCTCGCGGCTGCGGGCCGCCCCGGCGCACTCGCCCTATCGCTCCAGGGGCGGCTCGCCGCCGTTTTCGGATGTTGAGCCCCGGCGGATGTCGATCGGCGTCGGCCCGATGGGCGCGTCCGTCATGTTCTGACAGATACAGAAGCGGTCAGGCATGCCCGGCGGCGGGCTTTGCTGGCAGATGGGTCACAGTCTGTGTCCCGTTGCCCGGCGCTCAGGCGTCTTCGGTGTCGGCGGCTTCGAGTTCACCCGCCGCAATGGCGTCGGTGTCGCCGCTGCGGGCATGGGCCCTCGCCAGCGTGTGGGCGCAGAGGTCGGCGTAGGTTTCGATCGTCGGATACTTCGCCGTCTCGATGCTGAAGCCCTGGCGGATCGCCTCGTCTTCGCAGCGCTCGAGCACCGGTGGCTTCGACTTGAGTTGCCGTTTCCCGTTCACCTCCTCGGCCAGCGCCTCGATATCGGCTGCGGTCATCCGCTCGTAGAGGGCGCCCACGGTGGGCTTTTCCGAAAGCGCTTGAATCGTCTCCCGGTAGGCCCTCGCCACGCGGCGGGCCAACTCTCGCCCGGGCGAAGAGCACCCGGAGCAGCCGGAATCGCGAGCGGGCTGCCGATGCTGGCCCGGTGACAGCAGAGGATAGGGTAGGGACGGCAGGGGTGGTACCGCATCCGCGAATTCTGGCGCGTCCCCTGTCGCACGCAAGACTTCGGCTGCCACCCAAACATCGCGCCCGACACGGACCCACGACCGAGCCTCCCGTAGACTTCCCCCATGACACCCCGCTACGCCCCGGCCAACCCGCTGCCGCCCTACGCCTACGTGCCCGGCCATGACCTGCCGCACCCGGTGAACGACCCCCGTGGCCATTCGTACAGCGCCGTCCACGATCAAGCCCGCGACGCTCTCAACACGCCCACCCTCTTCGCGCACCTCCCGCCCGACCCCGCCTCCCGGCGCCGCGTTCTTGCCGCCACGCTCGCCGCCGACCCGCAGTGGCTCGACGCGGTGGACCTCTTCAACGGCGGCTGGTATTGGGAAGCACACGAAGCATGGGAGGGCTTTTGGAATGCCCTCGGCCGGACCACTCCAGAGGCCCGATTCGTTCAAGGGCTCATCCACCTCGCTGCCGCCGCCGTGAAAGTCCGCGAGGGCAAACCCAATGGCGTAGCCCGGCACACGCAGCGGGCCCGGGAACTCCTTGGTGGCTCCCGGGCGGCACCTGTTGGCGGTGCACTGGCGGGGCTTTCCAGTGGCCTCGAGGAACGCCCGGGTGACGCCGCTGCCACCCTTGGTCTGGCTCCCGATAGCCTCGCCGCCGTGGTTGCCGAATTGGTCGCCTATAAGACCGAATGCTGGCACGCTTCCCGGGCGCCTGTCGTGAGGGTCGTGGCCAGTGAGTTGCGGCTGGCGGAGTAGAAGGACCCCGCGCCACCGTTTTCAATCGCCGTCAACAAATCGATCCGATCGGCAGAAACATCGGCCGCGACGCCGACGCATCCAAACCGCTCTGCCATCTCCCG
>CAMBPQ010000077.1 GCA_945869735.1 Planctomicrobium piriforme | reverse complement strand
CGTGCTCGCCCGAGCCGTGCGACTGGTACTGGAAGAGCGGGTCTTTCTCAACGGACCGCGCACGATCGTCTTCGAGTGACCGTCGCGCACGGTTGGTCCGTCTGCACCGCGCCATCGCGCACGGTTGGTCGTGATGCGAATGGGCCTCCCGTCATCATCCAGTCGGCGCGGAACGTGGGGCCACACTGACCTATCCTTGCTTGGGGGGAGGGTCTCTATTCGCGACGTGGTTCGCAGGTCGTGGGTGGGGAGGAATCCGATTTTTTACAATCAACGGAGAGCGACATGTCTACGAGCGTTTCCCAATGTGCGACGTTTCTTGCGGGCGATGGAGTGCGGCATCACGTCGACGAAGTCGAGCGAGCGATTCGCCTCGCGTTCGTCACGAGGCGCTATCGAAATCTGCGCGGCGAGAAGCTCGCGATGGTTCGCATCGAAACCCCCGATGATGGCCATCGCTGTCGTGTCTCAATCGAGCGGGCGTTCGCGCCCGGCCCGGATGCCGCCCGGACCTGCCTCGACTTGTGCCGGCTCGCAGCCGACACTCCGCTCGTCTCCGTGGAATACGCGGAGGATTTCGAGAATCTCCGGATGACTGTGGAACTAGCTGTCGAGGATGGTGAGCTCACGCGGCTCCAACTGCTCTCCATGGTCGACCGCATCGTCGAGGCAGCGGAGTGCTGGCAGACCGCCCTGGAGAGCACGACGTCGCGAGGCTCGAAGGGCCGCGGGCAACGCCCGAGCACTCTCGCAAAAAGGGGCTTGGGCCAGCAGGGCGCTGCCTGAAGCTGCCAGCGTGGAGGCGGAATGGGGGGCATGGCGGCATTCTGACCAAGGGTGCCGATCCGTGTTGGATGATTCGAAAGAGGGCTTATCATTTCATCGCGGCGGGTTCATGCTGCCGATGGGGTTTGAGGTCGCTCCGCAGATTTGTGCGATGCTTTGAGTTCACGTTACTGTGCTCGCCCACTCCATGACCGACACCTAGTGACTATGCCCAGAAATCTTGCCCGCTATGAACAGTTTCTGCGCATTTACGCCCTGCTCGATATCCTCTCCGCCGCCCGCCAGCCGCTCGACGACCAGGCGCTGATTGGTTTGATCAAGGAGCGACTCGGGTTCTCCCAACTCTCGCCGCGGACACTGCACCGCGACTGCGATTTTCTTGTTGCCTGCGGCTACCCGATCGACAGGCCCCAACTCTCCGGCGACCGGCGCCATGGCTGGCTACTCGAGAAGGAGGCAATGGCGGGCCGTCAGCTTCCCGGCGAGCCGCTCACCATCTTGGAGCTCGTCGCCTTCAACCTTGCTCGCGACGTTCTTCGCACGTTTCAAGGCACGGTCCTGTGGACGGGCATCGAGTCACTACGGTCGAAGCTCGAGACGGGGCTGCCTGTGGGCCTCCTCGCGCAGGTCGCGGAGGCCCGCCGCGTGTTCCATGTCGAGCCGCTCGAAACCGCCAAATATGCCTCGCATCCGCGGCTCCTCGCGGCGCTCAGCACCGCGATCACCGACTGCCGGGAGATCGAGGTCGAGTCACGCGACCACAACGGCGCGGCCCGCCACCGCATCCAGCCCGTGATGCTGATGATCCGGTTGCCGCAGGTGCAACTGGTCGGCTGGTCTGCTCATTCGGGCGACGATCCCCCGGTGGTGCTCGACATCGCGGAGATCGAGAAGGTGACAACACTCGACAGCACGTTCACTCCCCGCCCCGTCGACCCGGCGATTCTGCCGGGTCGCTGATCGCTCACGCGACACCGGCCGACGCCGCTGGTCATCGCTGGTCATCACCGCCTTCGTCGCGGACATACTTGTGGCACTGGACGCACTTCATGGTGACCTCCATCCATGCCAACGCCGCTCCGTCGAGATTCCGTTCCCTGGCGGCCTTCCGCAGACGGTCGCATGAGTGGCGAAACTCGGCGCTCTGCCTGGCGTAGTCCTCGGTCTGCAGCACCTGCCAACTGGCGTCCTCGCTGGCGAGTGACAGTTGCTGCGCGCCTTTGTCAATGAGCTCGTAGTCTTCGACCGTCAGCCCCTCGAGCACGTTCTGCGAATGGGCGAGTTTGGCCCGCATGAAGATGGCCACCTGATCGGGCCGGATGCCAGGTTCTTCCGCGCCGGGTCGCGAGCCGTGCAGCAGCGCCGCGACGAGTACCACGCCGCACGCGACCGCCCAGCGCCGTACCGCTGACCCGGTTACGCTTCCTGACTCAGGAAGCCCCGTGGCGTACGCCATGGGGGCTGCCGCGGATTCACGGGGGGCCTGCTCAGTCGGCGAGATCCAGGTCCTCGTTGTAGCCTTCCTGCACGACGGCATTCTCATTCCTTTCATGGGCAATCAGATGGTCGGCGAATGCCGCGAAGCCGTGCGTGGCCTCGTCCCACGCCTCGAGTGAGGTATCACACATCGCCAGCGTTTCCAACAAGGTGTCGAGTTCGGCAAGCAGGCTTGGGTGGTCGGCCATGACCTGCTGGACCGCGGACGACAACCGGGGCATCCGTGCGATCGACTCCTCCATAAAACCGCCCCGCTCCTCCTGCTCGAAATGAGCCTTGAGGTAGTCCCGCAGACCCGTGAGCATGGTCCGTACGGCACCCACCCGCTGGGCGTCGGGAGGTTCGTCCTCCGCAAGCGCGGCTCGCACGGCCAACAGGTGCGCGTGAAGCTCACGATGCTGGCCGAGAATATGACCAAGAATCACCGGGTCGATGCGGTCGGGTGAATACATCATGTGCATGCCCGTGCAGAAGAGAGGACCGGCCTTACCTTCTTATTCTTCGCGGGCCGAATCAAGGGAGGAAGGAGCCTGCTGTGGCCGCGGGCTGGCGCCCGCCTCCAGGCTGACAGACACTTGCGGAAGGCCGCCCAACCGTCGAGGACCGTCTCATGCCCGATACACCTCGTCCGCACGACGTCGTGGCCGCGCATCCGTCCGTCATGGACCGCCGCGGATTCCAGGCAAGGGCAGTGCTCACCGGCATTGACATCGACATCCTGACGCTCGGTTCGACCGACCGCTCGGACAACGCACCGCTCCTCGTCGAGCTCGTCGGTTCGCAGTTCGGCGGTGCCATCGCCTCACACCCGCCCGCGGGCACTCACACCTCCCGCCAGGAAGCCCCAATCGCGATCGCGGGGTAGACGCCCTCCACCCCACCCACCGTGCGAATCGATTGAAATCGTCATGTCGGGTATAACGCCTCTTTCACCCCGGAGGTCGTCCACTCATGCGCCACGCGCTCCTCGTCGCCCTGCTCTTCGCCGTCGTCACCGCCACCGCCTTCGGTCAGAAGGTCGAGGTGGAGGAGTTCACGCTTCCCAATGGGATGCAGTTTCTGCTCGTGCCCCGGAGCGACCAGCCCAACGTGGTGAGCGCCGGCTGGATCGCGAGGGTCGGGAGCGTCAACGAACGACCGGGGATCACCGGCATCAGCCACTTCTTCGAGCACATGATGTTCAAGGGCACCGACACGATCGGCACCCGCGAGCCGGGCCGGGATTCGAAATACCGCGCCGAACAAAAGGCGATCCGCGACGAGATCAATCGCCTCGTCTGGACCCGGCAGTACGACCGCTACTTCAAGGGCGAGATCGACGACCCTTGGAACCCGGCCAACGATCCCCAGGAACTCCGCGTGCTTCGGGCACGGCTCGACGCGCTGATCAAGGCCCAGCAGGGCCGAGGCGAAGCCGGCCCGGAGGCGGGCACGATCGTCAAGGACGAGTTCGACCAGGTCTACACGAAGGCCGGCGGCAGCGGAATGAACGCCTTCACCACCTACGATCTGACCTGCTACTTCATCACCGTGCCGTCCAACAAGCTCGAGCTCTGGGCTTGGATGGAGAGCGACCGGCTCCACGACAGTGTGTTTCGTGAGTTTTACTCCGAGCGCGATGTCGTCCACGAGGAGCGACGGCTGCGGACCGACAGCACGCCAACCGGCAAGTTCGAGGAGCAGTTCGACGCGATGTTCTGGGCGTCGTGTGGCTACGCCTGGCCGGTGATCGGCTGGCCGAGCGACTTGAACAGCTACACCTTCGAGCAGGCTCAGGACTACTGGAACATCTACTACCGTCCCACCAACCTCGTCGGAATCCTGGTGGGTGACTTCGATCCCGCCCGTGCGAAGCGGCTGATCACCAACTACTTCTCGCGACTCGAGCCCGGGAAGCAGCCCCCCCCGCCGGTGGTGACGCTCGAGGTCGAGCAGCTTGCCGAACAACGCATGAACGCGGCGGGTGATTTCCCGCCTTCGATCGAGGTCCGCTACCACACGGTGCCCGCAGGCCATGTCGATAGCTATCCGCTCGACATGCTCGCCGAGGTGCTCAACGACCGCACGGGCCGGCTCTATCGCAGCCTGGTCGAGGGCCGGAGCATCGCCGCGACGGCGCAGGCTTCCTCCGACACGCGAAAATATGCCGGCATGTTCGCCGTGTCGGCCCAGACCCGGGGTGATGCCACCCCCGAGCAGCTTGAGAAGGCATGGCTCGAAGAACTCGCGAAGCTCCAATCCGAGGATCTTTCGGATCGCGAGCTCCGCAAAATCAAGAATCGGGTCGCGGCCCAGAACTATCGAAAGCTCGAGAGCAACATGTCGCTATTCGTGCAGCTCGCCTTTTCCGAGGCGGTGCTCGACTGGCGGGAAATCAACGAGGGGCCTGCCAAGTACGAGGCCGTCACCGCCGCCGATATCCGCCGCGTGGTGAATCGTTATTTCAAAGAGACCAACCGTAGCGTCGCCTCCTTCCGCCGCAGGGCGGACTGACGCTCAGCGTGCCATGCCGGCCTGCCCGCGGCATTCCCCATCGCCCCTTCATCCCTACGGACGACCCATGACTCCTCGCCAGTCGATTTCCCGTGCCGCCCGGATTGCTTTCGTGCTCGTTGCCCTGCCCACATGCGGTGTGCCACCGCTGCTCCAGGCGGCACCGCCGGTCGCGGTCGCCGCACCGGTGGCGAAGGCGGCATTAGCCGCGCCAGCCGCCATCCCCGCACGGCCCGAGCAGATCACGTTTGAGCCGCTTGCCTTCGAGCCGCCCGCTGCCGCCACATTTCGCCGCGTGCTGCCCGACGGCACCGCCGTGTACTTGGCGCCATCGCATGAGTTTCCGCTGATCACCGTCTCAATCACGTTCAAGGGCGGCTCGTCGCTCGATCCTGCCGACATGCCGGGCCTGACCGCGATGACGGCGCGGATGATCCGCGAAGGGGGCACCGCCAAGCGGAAGCCTGGGGAGTTCGACGAGACGCTCGACTTCCTGGCGACGGAGGCCAGTGTCGCGGCGAATGACACGTTTATCACGGCGACGATGAACTGCCTGAAGACGAACTTTGACGAGAGCCTCTCGCTATTTGTGGAGATGCTGCGGACGCCCGGGTTCGACGACGCCCGGCTTGCGACCGCCAAGGCCCGGGCCATCGAGGGGCTCAAACAGCGAAACGACGACGCCTCATCGATCATCGGCCGCGAGTGGAAGCGACTCGTCTACGGACCCGACCACTTCGAGGCGGCCGAACCGACCGACGCGACCGTGGCGAAGATCGACCGGGAACGCCTCGGGGCGATGCACCGGCGGCTGATCCATCCCGGCAACGCGATCGTGTCGGTATCGGGAGACTTCGACGAGCCAGAGATGCTCGCCAAACTCGGCAGGGCCTTTTCTGGCTGGGAGCGGGGCGAGTTGGCGCCGGGGCCTGTCGCCCCGGCGGCGACCCTGACACCGGGCCTCTACCACGTCCCCAAGGACATCCCTCAGGGCAAGGTGGTGATGGGTCGCCGCGCGATCACGCGGGACGATCCCGACGCGATCCCGCTTCTGCTCCTGAACGAAATCCTCGGTGCCGGCGGCTTCACGAGTCGTCTGATGCAGAAGGTGCGGAGCAACGAGGGACTCGCCTATTCGGTGCGCTCAGCCGTGGCTCCGAAGGTCGATTATCCCGGCGACTTCCGCGCCGGCTTCGAGAGCAAGAGCGCGACGGTCGCCCTGGCCACGAAGCTCGTGCTCGACGAGATCACCATGGTCCGAGAGGAACTGGTGACGGAGGACGAACTCGACACCGCGAAGAAGAGCCTGATCGAGACGTTCCCGCGGCAGTTCGAGAGTAAGCCGCAGATGCTTCGCGTGTTCGTCAACGACGAGTGGACAAAGCGGCCGGCCGACTATTGGAAGACCTTCCGCCAGAAGGTGGCCGCCGTGACCCGCGAGGATCTCCAGCGGGTGGCCCGGAAGTACCTCGACCCCCAGCAGATGGCGATCCTCGTGGTCGGCGACTGGGACGAGATCGCCAAGGGCGACCTCCAGGGGCGGGCGACGATGAAGGAGTTCTTCGACGGCGCGGTGAAGCATCTCCCGCTCCGCGACCCGCTCACGCTCCAGCCACTCCCTGAGGGAAAGGCGGCGAAATGATCGGCCGCTGCATCGCACGGGTGATCGTGCTGGCGTCGGCGTTGGCCGCGGCTGTCGCCGTGGCGGAGCCACCTTCGATCGTAGCCGCGCCGCGGAACACCAGCCCCGCGGCGGTCGCACGGTCTCGCACGTGGCGGCACCGCCGCTCGACGGTCCGCGTGATCCGCCGCACCCCCGAGGTGATGCGGGAAGACGCGGCTCGTATCTCACGCGGCGACCTGTTCAGCAGCTGGTCAAACGCGGCCGCCAACTGACGGCGACTGGCCGCATCTTCTGGCAGAAAGCCCAACCGCTCACGCTCCGGGCTTCCCGGGCCCTGAACGAAACCTTTGGCGTGCCGGCCCGTTGAAGACGATGGCAAGGCCCTCCCGACCTTTTGGAGACGACCGATGAAATACGGAATAAAACTCGGTTCGCTAGCTGTGACCGCTATGGCCTACTCGGCACTGGCGACCGCCCTTGCGCAGCCACCCGCGGGCCGCGACGGACCACCGCCCGAGCACCGCGACCGGCTTCGTGATGTGCTCGACGCCAATGGCGATCATGAACTCGACAGCGACGAGATCAAAAACGCGTCCAGCGTCCTGGCGTCGCTCGACCGCAACAGCGATGGCACAATCGACCGCGAGGAGTTTCGGCCGCCGATCCGCGGTGGGGCGGATGGCTTTCGCGGTCCGCCGCCGCCACGGGAACGCGAACGAGACACCGAAGCGCGTTCCCCGCGCGACGCTCGTCCACCTCGCGATGGCAGGCCGCCTCGCGAAGGCGGTCCCGGGGGCGAAGGCGGTCCGAGGGGGGAAGGCAGGCCGCGTGGCGAGGGCGGCGGCCCGGGCAGGCCCTCACCCGAACGATTCGTCGAGCGTGCGCTGACCTTTGACGCCGACGGTGACGGCAAACTCGACAAGAGCGAACTGGAGAAGTTCGCCGGCGAGATGGCTGAGCGGATGCGGGGAGTCATGGCGGAACGTGCCGGAATGCGGGACGGCGCAGGCCCGCGGCGTAGGCCGGAAGGTCCGGAAAGCGAAGACCGCCCCGAGCGGCCCCGGCAGCCGGAATAAGTCAGGGTATGCTCTGCGGAGAATGAAACCCTCCGCAGAGCATCTTCCCGCCCGTCCCGCCGAAGCCCACGCGCTCGCTGTCGCCCGCACGCTGCCGGCGAGCCGGATCGTCTGCACCACGGCCGGCCGTGGTCAGGCGGCCTACGCCCTGGCGACCGAGCGGCCCGACGCCGCCGTCAGCGCCTGGTTCCTTGACCTGCATCCCTATAACGCGTCACGGGCGATGTGGTCTCCAGCGCCGTCCAACCTCACGGCGGCCTGCGTCGCCGACATGCCCCCGGGGCCCTACGACCTCGCGGTCGTGCCGCTCGCGAAGGACGGCGAAGCCGAACTCTCCCGGGACATCCTCCAGGCGGCTCTGGTCAACCTCGCGATCGGCGGCCACTTGGTGGCCGGGATCGACAACCCGCGAGACAAGTGGCTGCGTGAGCAGCTCGCCGAGACCGGCGAGACCGTCCGTGTCCGACCCGCCGAGGGAGCGGCCGCGAAGGCCAGGAGTGACACGATCGCCTATGTCGTGCAGAAGACCCGTGCGCCGGCGAAGATTCGCGACTTCTCCTGCGAGGTCGTGTTTCGGGATCGCGGCAACCTGCTCACGGCGTTCACGCGGCCCGGGGTCTTCGCCCACCGTCGGATCGACCCCGGCGCCCGGCACCTGCTGGGCGCCGTCGACGTGGCCGCCGGGACTCGCGTGCTCGACATCGGCTGCGGCTCGGGCTGCGTGGCCCTCGGCATCGCCGCCCGCGAACCGAGCGTTCGCGTGCATGCACTCGACTCCTCGGCCCGCGCGGTCGACTGCACCCGCCGCGGAATCGAGAAGAATAGCCTTGCCAACGTGACCGTCGATCTCGAGGCCGAGGGGCACGTGCCGGAGCCCGGCTCGTGGGACCTCGCACTCGCCAATCCGCCCTACTACTCCGACTTCCGCCTGGCAGAACTCTTCGTGGAATCAGCGCGGCTGGCCCTCACACCCGGCGGCACCCTCCTCGTCGTCACGAAACAGCCGTCGTGGTATCTCGAAAACCTGCCTCGCATGTGGACGAATGTCTTCCGCGAGGAGGTGAAGACGTATCACGTCATCGAGGCCGTCCGGGCCTGACCCGCTGTCAGGAAGCCCCGAGCACGAGCGCGGGGAATACGCCCGCCACGTCAACCGGCTCCGCGGCGAACCTACCGGTCACTACCCGTATACCCATCGCTCACGCTCCGGGCTTCTTGAGGGCGCATCACGCGGCCGCTAACGACTTCAACGATTGACGTGGATCACCTTCGCCGGCGGAAAGCCGTTGAAGTGTGTGCTGCTCGCGGCCGAGTAGGCGCCGATGTTCTCGCTGTAGAGATACTCACCGATCTCGAGATCGGGCAGCTGTTCCGAGAGGCTGATCGTGTCGAGGGCGTCGCAGGTCGGTCCGAAGACGGCGCACATCTGCGGAGCGCTCCGCTTGAAGCTCTTCATGCGGTAGGTGCAGTGGTCGAAAATCACGCCCGAATAGGTGTGGTACACGCCATCATCGACGTAGTAACTCAGCTTCTCGTTGCGGAAGGCTTTGCCAATGATCTTGCTCACAGCAGTGCCCGCTGAGGCCACGAGAAACCGCCCCGGCTCAGCGAGGATCTCGATCTCCTTGGGAAACAGCCGGTCGATCTCGTGATTGATCTTCTTCGCCAGTTCCGAGAACTTCGGCACCGTCGCGTCGTAGGCCGCGGGAAAGCCCCCGCCGATATCGAGGAGCTTGAGATGAAATCCCCGCGACTTTGCCTCGGCGAAGATCCCGGCGCAGAGGTGGATCGACTGAATGTAGTTTTCGTGGTTCGTGCACTGACTGCCGACGTGGAACGACAGGCCCTCGACCACGAGACCGTGGTCGTGGGCATCCTTGATCAGGTCCACCGCCTCTCCCGGCAGCGCCCCGAACTTGCTCGACAGCTCCACCATCGATCCTGTGTTGGGTACGCGGAGCCGCAGCGCCAGCCCGGCATGCGGCGCGTGCTTGGCGATCTTCTTCACTTCTTCGTGATTGTCGTAGGTGACCAGCGGCTTGTACTGGTCGAGTTCCTCGAGCGTCTCGATCGGCTTGATCGGATTGGCGTAGATGATCTTGTCCCAGATGAAGTCCTGCCGCTTTTTCGCCGGAAGTTTCGCGATGAACTGGTAGACCGTGCGAAACTCCTGGATGCTCGCCACGTCGAAGCTGCCGCCGAGCTTGTAAAAAGTCTCCACGATCGCCGGATCACTGTTGACCTTGACGGCGTAGTAGGCCTGCACACGGGGAAAGTGCTTGCGGAACAGCGCGTAGTTCTTTCGCAGTTCGGCGTGATCGACGACGAATAGCGGCGTGCCATGCTTCTTGGCAAGGTCGAGGAGCGTCTTCTGGTTCATGCGTGGGTTCAGTCTCCGTCGGTGAGGAGAAAATTCTTGAACTGCCAGGGGTCGACGGGGTCGATGTGAGGCCGGTTGTAGCCGTGGAAGGCACTGGAATAGTGCTTCAGCGGTGTCCAGTCGCTCTGCACGGAGATGAACTTGCCAAGGTAGGGCTTGGCGATTCCGAGCACATAGTCGTGCGGCAGGTCATCGGGAAGCTTCACGCCCTGGTCGGGGTTTTCAATCATCCACATCGTGGCGGCGACCACAGAGATTGCCACCTGCATCGTGGTCGCGTTTTGATGCGGCACAAGCTGCCGCGACTCCTCGATCGAGAGGTCAGTGCCGCACCACCAGCTCGTGAGCGGATGGCCCATCAGCAGGGCCCCGAGAATGTCGGCGCCGCTGGTGATCTCATCAGTCATGATGCGGATCTTCGGCTGCAGACGGTAGTCGTTGCCCCGCAGTTCCCAGAGGCTCGCGATGGCGGCATCGCAGGGACAATAGGCATAGTGCACCGTTGGCCGGTAGACGGTCGTGCCGGCCTTGTCGCGTACCGAGAGCTTCTCGGTGATGCTGAAGGCCTCGCCGTGGCGAACGACCATGCCCACGATCGTGTGGTTGGGGGGCACCCAGCTGACGACCTGCGTGTTAATGCCCATTCGCGCCAGGCAGATCTGGCTTTTGGGGCCGTCGGCGTGCTCATAGGCGAACGGGGGCAGTTCCTTCTCGTGCGTGCCCCAGCCCATCTCGGCGGTGGTCGTGCCCTCCTCGCGAAAGCCCTCCACGCTCCAGGTGTTGACAAACTCGTCGACCTCCTTGGGGAGGTTCGAGATCTGCGTGTCGCGCTCGCTGCAGTGAATCACCTTCACGCCCAACTCGTGGGCGAGGTGGTTGAAGGCGTGCGATTTCGCGTGCTGAGCAATTCGCTCCGCCTGCTCGCCCGAAAACTTCTTCTCTTCCAGGCAGACCCGCGCGATGTCGAGCAGGGCATGCTTGGTGAAGTGGCTGATCAAGCCGGGATTGGCCCCGTGCTCGAGCACGGCCGTCGGGCCTGGCGTCTTCCAGCCGGCGAGCATCCGGCGGAGGTTCATGTGCCGCCAGTAGAGCGTGAGATGGGTCGGGTGAGCGCCCTTGGCATGCTCGTACGGGTCCCAGAGTTCCACCGACGTGTTGAGGTAGTTCACGCCATGATCGTGACACCATTGCACGATCTCGAGGCAGTCGATGTTCCACGCCAAGTCGATGAGGATGTCGCCGGCCCCGACATGCTTGCCCAGCAGCGACGCCAGATTGTCGAGCTCCACCTTCCCGCGGACGAAGTTCACCCCCTTCTCGATCCAGGGCCGCAGCGCCTCTTCATTGGGATCGAACTCCAGGATCGTGATGTCCGAGGGCTTGACCTTCACGTGTTCAAGCAGGATCGGGAGCGTGCAGCGGGCGACGGCACCGAAACCGACAAACAGGATCCGTTTGGAGAAGTGCAGCATTTCGGGGTGGGGGACCTTCCTGAGAACGGGAAAACCACGGCCGACACGGTCGGCCGAATCACTGCTACGCAGCACCGCCCGGTTGGTTCACCCGGGTGGCGGCGGCATTATATCGAGTCACGCCGGCGTCGGTGGCAACGGCTATCGCCACTTCCGCAGCGACTCCAGCACCTGGCCGTCGGCGAGGAGCCGCTCCCGCAACTGCGCGTACAGCACCTGCTGTACCGGCAGGCCGGCGTCGATCGCCATGGCGGCCGCTGTCGCGGCCGACTGGCCAAGGGCCATGAACACCGGCTCCATCCGGATGCTGCCGTAGGCGATGTGGCTGGCCGACACGGCCACCGGCACGAGCAGGTTTTCGCACTCACCCGCTCGCGGCACGATTGCCCGGAAGCTGACCGGATAGGGTCCGCCCGGTGACGCTTGGATGCCACCCTCGTTTTGGGGTCCTTCGGGGAACTTTGTGGGCGTGGGGTTGCCCATGCAGTGCGCCCGTGGGGTCGCGGGCGAAACGGTGCCGGATTGGTTCACCGGCGGTGACATGCTCGCCGCCGGGGGATTTTGCTACAGGATGCTCGGGTGGCCGAC
>CAMBPQ010000076.1 GCA_945869735.1 Planctomicrobium piriforme | reverse complement strand
TGAGCACGCTGCCGCCGGAGGTGCAGGCCTACCTCACCGACTTCTCTCGCCGCCACCCGGCGACTGAATTGACGGGGTACCTGGAGAAGGCCAAGGGGCTCAAGGTGCTCCTCGTCGGCGAACCGATCATCGACGAATACGTCTACTGCGAAGCGATCGGCAAGTCGTCGAAGGAGCCGACGATGGTCGTCAAGCGGCTCTCCAGCGAGAAGTTTGCCGGCGGCATCCTCGCGGCGGCCAACCATGTGGCGAGCTTCTGCGACGAGGTGGCCTGCATCACCCAACTCGGCACCGAAAACTCCCACGAGGCCTTCATCGAAGGGAAACTCAAGCCGAACGTGAAGCGGATCTATCTCCACCGCAAGAACTCCCCCACGATCGTCAAGCGGCGGCTCGTGGAAAACTACTTCTTCTTGAAGCTGATGGAGGTGTATGAGATCAACGACGCCCCCCTCGCTCGGGAGGAGGACGAGGCCGTCTGCCAGGCCCTCATGGAGCACGTGCCGAAGTATGACGTCGTGATCGTGATCGACTTCGGCCACTCCATGCTCTCGGAACGGGCCCGCAGGATCATCCGCGAGCGGGCGAAGTTTCTGGCCGTCAACGCCCAGTGCAATGCTGGCAACCTTGGCCACCACGCCCTCTCGAAATACCAGGGTGTCGACTACATGACGGCCACTGAGACGGAAGTGCGGATCGAGTCGCGCGACCGCCACGGCGACGTGAAGGCCCTCACGCAAGAGGTCTATGAAAAGCTCGGCTGCAAGCGGCTCATCGTCACCCGCGGCAAGAACGGCTGCCTCTGCTGCGATCCGCAGGCTGGCCTGATCCACATCCCCGCCGTCGCCGGCAAAGTGGTGGACCGGATCGGGGCGGGCGACGCGTTTCTCTCAGTGTCGGCCCTGTTTGCCGCCCAGCAGGCACCGATGGACGTCGTCGGCTTCGCGGGCAACGCTGCCGGAGCGCTCGCCGTGGCCACCGTCGCCAACCGCGACCCGATCGACCGCATCGCGTACGTCAAGCAGATCGAGTCGCTCTTAAAGTAGAATGTCTAGGGATATTCCCAATCCTCGGTCATGCAGCGGACGCGTCGCAGTGCAGGTCTGGCAACAGCACGTTCAGAATCTCTCCCGGCTGCTCGACGGGCTCGCGTTTACACGCCGTGACGGCACGGCCGTGGCCACCGATGCCGGGTTTGCCGAATGGGTGGATGTGACGCTCCACCTCCGCGATCGCCGGCAGACGGTCTACATGATCGGCAACGGCGCGAGCGCCTCAATGGCCAGCCACTTCGCCGCAGACCTCGCCAAGAATGGTCGGGTGCATACGCAGGTGTTTTCTGACCTCTCGCTGATCACGGCCATCTCCAACGACATGGGCTACGAACATGTCTTCGCCGAACCGCTGCGCCGTCGTGGCCAGCGCGGCGACCTGCTCGTGGCGATCAGTTCATCGGGCCGTTCTCCAAACATTCTTGCGGCAGTGGACGTCGCCGACGAACTTGAACTGTCGGTCGTGACGCTGTCGGCGAAGGATGCCGCGAACCCGCTCCGCAAGCGGGGCGCCCTCAATCTTTACGTGCCTGCCACGACCTACGGCCTGGCCGAGACGGCCCACGCCACGGCCCTTCACTGGTGGATGGACCTCATTCAACTCCAGGACGGTGAACTCCCATGACCGCAGCGACCAGCCCGCATCCAAGGCGTTTTGAGAAGGTGGCCGTGATCGGCGGGGCGGGCTACGTCGGCGCCGTGCTCGTGCCGCGGTTGCTCGACGAAGGTTATGAGGTGGTCGTGCTCGACCTCTTCATCTACGGCGAGGAGCCGCTCGCCGCGGTTCGCTCGAACCAGCGGCTCACGGTCATCAAGGGTGACGTTCGCGATCAGGGGACGGTGCGGCAGGCGGTACGCGGCTGCGACGCGGTGATCCACTTGGCCTGCATTTCCAACGATCCGAGTGTCGAGCTCGATCCCGACCTCTCGAAGTCGGTGAACTTCGACTCCTTCGGGCCGTGCGTGAAAATCGCCAAGGAGGCGGGCGTGCGGCGGTTCATCTTCGCCTCATCCGGCAGCGTGTACGGCGTGAGCGATTCGCCGCAGGTGACGGAGGAGCATCCGCTGGTGCCGGTGTCGCTCTACAACCAGTACAAGGCGGCCTGCGAGCCGGTGCTGTTCGCCGAGCAGTGCCCCAGCTTTACGACCGTCTCGGTGCGGCCGGCGACGATCTGCGGCTACTCGCCACGGCAGCGGCTCGACCTCACGGTCAACATCCTCACCAACCATGCCGTCAACAACGGCAAGATCACGGTGTTTGGCGGCGTGCAGATGCGGCCCAACCTGCATATGCAGGACATGGTCGATCTCTACTGTCTGCTTCTGGAGGTTCCCGACGAGAAGATCGCCGGCCAGATCTTCAATGCCGGCTACCAGAACTACTCCGTCGCCGAGACGGCCGAGGTGATCCGCGGCGTGGTCCGGGAGGAGATGCCCGAGAAGGGGGAGATCGAGATCGTCACCACGCCTTCCGACGACATCCGCTCCTACCGGATTAACTCCGACAAGATCCAGCGGGTGCTCGGCTTCGTGCCGAAGCACACGATCGAAGACGGTGCCCGCGACCTCATCCGGGCCTTCAAAGCAGGCAAACTGCCCGACTCGATGACCGACACGCGGTATTCCAACATCAAGACGATGAAGGCCGTCCAACTGAAGTGACGCATGCCTACTGTCTACGTCGAATCGTCGGTCATCAGTTATCTTCGACAGAAGCCTAGCGCCGACATCCTTACAGCCGCACGGCAGTTGCTGACAACGCGATGGTGGACAACGGGACGCTCGGGATACGGGTCCATCCGAGATTTTTGTGGGGAGGCCGTGGCCAGACGTCTTTGCGTCAGCGTGGCGATCAGCGAGCCGTGGCATCGGATTCTCAGGAAGCCCGGAGCGCGAGCGACGGGTATCCGGGCGGCTTTGCGTGAGGGTGCTGCGGAACGAGGCGAGGTGGAGGGCGCATTCCCCGCGCTCGCGCTGGGGGCTTCCTGACGAGGACAGCATGTCACCCCCTGTGAACCATTCCGGCACCGTTTCGCCCGCGACCCGTATTCCCAGCGCTTGCGCTTGGGGCTTCTTGCCGGGAAGCATGTCAACGCCGGTGAACCGTACTGGTGTTCTGTCACTCTTGCCTGCATCTGCCACAGGGACATGGGAAACCCCGAACCTATGAAAATCTCCGATGGGCCGGGATACGAACTGGTGATTTCCCAGTACGTACTCGACGAAATCGCCGCAGGCGATTCAACCCTGGCAGCCGAGCGGCTGGAGGCGGTAGATGGGATTCCTGTTTTGCCTCCCGCACCCGAAATCCCTCAGGTTGCATCGGCGTTCATGGCTCAGGCCATCCTGCCGGCCAAGGCGCAGGTCGATGCGCTGCACATCGCGGCAGTGGCGCATCATCGGATAGACTATCTTCTGACGTGGAACTGCTCCCACATCGCAAACGCGCGAATTCTTCCAAGGATGTATTCCGTTCTACGGGAACGGAACCTGCCGATTCCCATCATCTGCACTCCTGAGGAGTTGTTGGGCGATGATTGATCAACCGACGCCTGAGTCGATCATTGAGGAGTTGCATCGCATTCGCCGGGAAATTTCAGACCGGTTCAGCGGAGATATCTCTGTGATCGCGAAGGATGCAGCTGACAGGCTCACCCGCTCGGGACGCCCGATTTGGAAGCCGCATCCGGAAGCGACTGCCTCCCAGGGGGCAGACGATTGCAGCCATGGCACGGCTTCCCCGTCGCCTGCTCACCGCTGAACCCGGGGCTCTCTCCCCCTAAACGTATGGCCCCTGAAACCTTCGTCGTCCTCGGCAGCAACTCGTTCTCCGGCGCCACGTTCGTGGCGGAGGCCCTCGCTTCCGGTGCCGACGTGGTCGGCATCAGCCGCTCGCCCGAGCCCGATGAGGCGCTGCTGCCCTACAAGTGGGCCCCGCACGATCGCTTCTCGTTTCACGCCCTCGACTTCAACCGCGATCTCGACCGGATCGAGGCGGTGATCCGCGAGGCCAAGCCGGAGTACATCGTCAACTTCGCCGCCCAGAGCATGGTGGCCCAGAGCTGGGACAACCCCGAGCACTGGTACCAGACCAACGTGGTGGCCACGGCCGGGCTGGTGGACCGGCTACGGCGGATGGATTTCCTCAAGAAGTTCGTGCAGGTCTCGACGCCCGAGGTCTACGGCAGCACGAGCGGCCTAGTGAAGGAGACGGCGGCGTTCCATCCCAGCACGCCCTATGCGGTGTCGAAGGCCGCCTGCGACATGAACCTCTTGGCCTACCAAAAGGCCTTCGGTTTCCCGGTGGCGTTCACGCGGGCCGCCAACGTGTGCGGTCCGGGCCAGCCGCTCTACCGGATCATTCCCCGGACGGTGTACTGCATCCTCACGGGGCAGAAGCTACGGCTCGAAGGGGGCGGCACGAGCGTGCGGTCGTTTATTCACATGGGTGACGTGGCTCGCGGCACGCTCGAGGTGGCCCGCCGGGGTATCCCCGGCGACGTCTACCACCTCGCCACCGCCAAGAACCAGACGATCCGCGAGGTGGTCGAGGAGATCTGCCGCCAGCTCGGGGCCCGCTTCGAGGACGCGGTCGAGACGACGCCGCCCCGCCTTGCCCAGGATCCGGCCTACCTGCTCGACTGCACGAAGGCCCGCACGGAGTTCGGCTGGGAGCCCAAGCGATCGGTCGCAGACGTGATCGCCGAGACGATTGCGTGGCTCAAGAAGAACCTCGACCGGCTGAAAAACGTTCCCGCCGACTACGTGCACAAGCCATGACCTGCGTCGCCGAACTCGCCTCCATCGCAGCCCGGATCCGCGCCCGCGTGGTGGAGATGTCGCATGTCGCCGAGACGCCGCACCTCGGCTCATCGCTCTCCTGTGTCGATCTGCTCGTGGCGACCTACTGGGGGCCGCTGCGGATCGATCCCAAGCACCCGCTCGACCCGAACCGCGACCGCTTCATCCTCTCGAAGGGGCACGCGGCCACCGCGCTCTACGTCGCGCTTGCCGAGCGAGGGTTCTTCGATCCCGCGTTGCTCGACACGTACGACACGGATGGCGGTGCCCTGCCGGAGCACCCGGGCCTGCAGTGCGTGCCGGGGATCGAGGCGGCGACAGGCTCGCTCGGCCACGGGCTGCCGATCGCGCTGGGCATGGCGCTGGCCGCGCGGATCCAGAAGCGGCCGTCGCGGCAGTTCGTGCTGATGAGCGACGGCGAGTGCGAGGAGGGCTCGGTCTGGGAGGCGGCGATGTTCGCGCCGGCCCAGAAGCTCGACAGCGTGACGGTGATGATCGACTACAACAAGTGGCAGGCGACAGGCCGCAGCGACGAGATCATGGCGCTGGCCCCGCTCGCCGAGAAGTGGCGGGCCTTCGGCTGGGATGCCGTCGAAGTGGACGGCCACGACATGGCGGCCGTGCTCGCTGCGATCTCCCGCGAGCCCGACGGCTCGGGCCGGCCCCGCGTAGTCGTGGCTCATACCGTGAAGGGCAAGGGGGTGTCGTTCATGGAGGACGACAACAACTGGCACTACCGGATTCCGAACGCCGACGAGGTGCGGAAGGCCCGAATCGAGCTCGGCCAGCCGGAGGCGACGGCATGAGAAACGCCTTCGCTGCCGCGATCACCGACCTGGCCGCCCAGGACGAGCGGATCGTGCTTCTCTCGGGCGACATCGGCAACCGCCTGTTCGACACGTTTCGCGAGCGGTTTCCCGATCGCTTCTATAACTGCGGCGTCGCCGAGGCCAACATGACGGGCATGGCCGCGGGGCTCGCGCTCTCGGGCCTGCGGCCGTTCACCTACACGATCACGCCCTTCGCCACCACGCGGGTGATCGAGCAGATCCGCGTCGACATCTGCTACCACGACGTGCCGGTGGTGATCGTGGGCACCGGCAGCGGACTCTCGTACGCGTCGCTGGGGCCCACGCACCACTCCTGCGAAGACGTCGGCATCCTGCGCTGCTTTCCAAACCTCACCGTGCTCTGCCCGGCCGACTCGGCTGAAGTGGGCCCGGCGCTCGAGGCGGCCCTCGGCCTGCCGGGCCCCGCCTACATTCGCCTCGGCAAGAAGGGGGAGCCAGCGGTCCACGAAAAGCCGCCGGTGTTCGTGGTGGGCAAGGGCATCGTGATGCGCGAGGGAACAGATATCTGCCTCTTCGGTATGGGCACTCTTGTCTCGGTCGCCCTCGCGGCCGCTAAGGAGCTCGAAGCCCAGGGGCTCTCGGCTCGCGTCGTGAGCATGCACACCGTCAAACCGCTCGACGAGGCGCTGCTTGCCGACGCCTTCGGCCGGTTTCGCGCCGTGGCCGTGGTCGAGGAACACAGCGTGATCGGCGGGCTCGGCTCGGCCGTTGCCGAATGGCTCGCCCGCCGCGATGGACCGCACCCGCCGCTCGTCGCCTGCGGAACGCCCGACGCCTTCATCTCGGAGGCGGGCAGCCAGCAGTGGATGCGGGAGCGGTGCGGGCTCACGGGGCCCGCCGTGGCAGCGAGCGTCGTCGCGCGACTCGGAGCGAGCCGGTGATCGGCGTCGACTTCGACAACACGATCGTCCGCTACGACGAGGTCTTCGGCCGCGTGGCCCTCGACCTCGGCCTCGTGCCGCCTCACGCGGCAACGTCGAAGACGGCCGTCCGCGACCACCTCCGTGCCGCGGGCCAGGAAGACCGCTGGACCGAACTCCAGGGGATCATCTACGGGCCGAGGATGCTGGACGCGCCGCCGTTCCCGGGTGTCGCCAAGTTTTTTGCGGCCTGCCGTGCGGCCGGCCTGCCCGTCGCGATCGTGAGCCACCGCACGCGGTTTCCGTATCTGGGCGACCGGCACGACCTCCATGCCGCTGCCCGCGACTGGCTCGTCCGCCAGGGGTTTCATGATCCCGCCGGCATCGGGCTGCCCGTCGAACGCGTCTTCTTCGAGGAGACGAAGGAGGCGAAACTCGCGCGGATCGCGGAACTCGGCTGCACGCATTTCATCGACGACCTGCCGGAGTTGCTCGCGCACCCGTTGTTCCCGGCGAATGTCAGACGCATCCTCTTCGACCCCCATGGGCATCACGGTATCGCGCCTGACATCGATACCGCGACCTCCTGGCCGCTTCTTTTCGAGCTCCTCGTCGGCACGGCCAAACGCCTGCCCGGCGGTGGCAACAACCGCGTCTACCGCGTCGACACGCCGACGGGCCCCGTGCTCCTCAAGGAATATTTCCGGCACTTGGCCGACCCCCGCGACCGCCTGGGTGCCGAGCAGGCGTTCTTGCAGTACGCCTGGGCCCACGGCGTGCGAGCCCTGCCGCAGCCGGTCGCCTGTGACCGTGGGGCCGGTATCGGGATCTGTGAGTTTATCTCCGGAACAAAACTCGCCCCGGACGAGGTGACGGCCGCCCACGTCGATGAGGCGGCAGCTTTCTTTGCCGCCGTGAACCGGCATCGGCACGAGCCCGACGCTGCTCGACTCCCCATCGCTTCGGAAGCCTGTTTCTCGCTGGCCGATCACCTCGGCTGCGTCGATCGGCGGCTCGCACGGCTCGACGCGATCGAGCCTGAGTCCGATCTGCATCGCAAGGCGGCGGCCGTCGTTGCCGCGCGGCTCGTGCCTGCATGGAAACTGGTGCGGGCGGCAGTGGCAGCGAGCAGCTTACCACTCGATGCTCCGCTCGCAGCGCTCGAGCGCGTCATCAGCCCCTCCGACTTCGGCTTCCACAATTGCATCGTGACCCCCACCGGGTTGAAGTTCATCGATTTCGAATATGCCGGCTGGGACGACCCGGCCAAGATGGTCTGCGACTTCTTCTGCCAGCCGGCAGTGCCGGTCCCCCGCTCGCATCTGGAGCGATTTCTCGCGGCCGTCACGGCAGTGACCGGAGGAGCCGGCGACACGCTTCACGCCCGCGTCACGTTGCTGCTGCCGGCGTATGAGATCAAGTGGTGCTGCATCATGCTCAATGAGTTTCTGCCCGTGGGAGAGGATCGGCGGGCATTCGCCCGTGGGTACGACGACACCGAGGCCCGCCGTGCACTCCAACTCGACAAGGTCGATCGCTCGCTCACCCGGTTGCTTGATCGGAGCAGGCCTTTGTCAGCCACATTGCGAAATCCTCCACCGTGATCGCGCTGTTAGCCAAAGCGAGCATCTGCATGACCGCATCCTCCTCAGACGCTCCAAAGCGAACACCGTTAACCTCGAGAAACATGGCCGCCGCTAGGAAGCCGCTCCGCTTGTTGCCGTCGATGAACGGATGATTACGGACGATTCCATGCGCGTAGAGAGCGGCCAGGTCGAAGAGCGTCGGTGTGCCGTGTGCGAACAGGTGCCGCGGCCGCGCCAGCGCCGAGGCCAGCAGTCCCTCGTCGCGGACTCCACCGGCACCGCCGAATCGGGCGAGGAGTTTGTCGTGGAACGACCGGCAGTCTTCCGGCGTGATCCAGACAGGCTCGGTCATCGTTCCGAGCCAATCACTTCGCGAGTTCGGCGAGGGTGTTGCGATAGCGATGGATGAGGTCGTCGGCGATCGCTGCTTTCTCGGCAAATCCGGGCCGACGGGCCGACAGCCGTACCGCCCCCTCGGCCGCTTCCGTGAGGAACAGCACGTCGCCCTCCTTCACGTCCAGAAGAGCCAGCGCCTCAGTCGGGATGATCACCCCGAGGGAATTGCCGACGCGACGCAGTTTGACCTCGATTGTCATGTTATAACTATCGGCATAACGCCAGCTCGAGTCAAGGATTCAAAAGCAGGACGATTCGCCGCATGGCCTACGTCGATTTTCTCTCCAGCGTCCACAAGGCGACGAAGCGCGACTACGTCGCCCGGGTGACGGAGTTTCCCAAGGCCGAGGCGGCGAAGCTCGCCAAGCAGTGGGGCAAGGACTATTGGGACGGCGACCGCAGGACGGGCTACGGTGGCTATGCCTACGACGGCCGCTGGCGGAAGGTGGCCGACGCGATGGTGGCCCATTACGGCATCAAGCCCGGCGACCGCATCCTCGACGTCGGCTGCGGCAAGGGGTTTTTGCTCTATGACTTCACGCAGGCCGTGCCGGGCGTCGAGGTAGCGGGGATCGACGTCTCACGCTACGCGCTCGAACACGCGAAGGAGGAGGTCAAGCCGTTCCTTCGCGAGGCGAATGCCGCGAAACTCCCCTTCGAGGATAAGAGCTTCGACCTCGTGATCTCGATCAACACGCTCCACAATCTCTACTGCTACGATCTGCACGACGCGCTCAAGGAGATGGAGCGGGTCGGCCGGCGGCACAAGTATCTCTGCGTCGAGTCGTGGCGAACGGAGGAGGAGAAGGCGAATCTCCTCTACTGGCAGTTCACATGCGAGATGTTCTGCACGCCCCAGGAATGGGAGTGGTGGTTCGCCCACACGGGCTACACCGGCGACCACTCGTTCATCTACTTCGAATGACGGTCGCGGGGCCGATTCCCTTCGGCCAAGAGCGTCTCGAGAAGGTCACCGACGCCGATCGAGTCGGCCATCGTACGCAAGTAGGCCATGTCGACTTTCTCACCGTGTAGCCAGAAGAGTTTCGAGACATCATCCCACTGACGTTCCGACGTCTCGTCGGTCAGCCGGAACCATTCGAGCTTGGCAAGCATCGAGTCTTCGACCGTCGCGACGGGGATCAGTTCGGTAGCCGACGGGCCGAACGACGCGGGCTGGGCCCGCTCCAGTGCCGTCTCGTCGAACCGGCGGCCCCGATGCACGAACACGTCGATCTTGTAGGACGACGGAAGGTGAATCAGGTTGAAGCATTTTCGGGCCCGCACCGCTTCACGGGCGGCCGCCGGGCTCACGTAGTAGTCCGATCCGCAGGCGGCGATGAAGGCCTCGATCCGCGGTTCGTCTATCGCGCATACGAGATCTACGTCCATCGTCGATCGGATTGCGCCGTGGAACGTGCTGGCGACGCTCCCGCCGACGTAATGCTTCACGCCAAGAGCGCGGAGAGCAGCAACGACGGGCTCGAGCGCGGCCACCAGATCGTCAAAGTCGCTCACCGGCCCCGTGCTCCGAGCCACTCGCGAACCTCGGCGGCGAGTTCGTTGCCGTATGCGAGCGCGAGGTAGCGGAGCCGCACCTCGCGATCGGAAATGTCGGGATTATGCCGTCGGATGGCAGCTAGCGCCAGATCGCGGCCGCGGCGGGAACTGGCCGCCATTTTGTGCAACCGTTCCTGCGGCGAAAGCGCGCGGAAGCAGGCGAGTTGCACGTCGAGCGCTTCGGGCGAAGTATCGTTGGTGGCGGTGGGGCTGGTCATGGACGGTTTCTTCCCGACAGTGTATCTGGACGAACTGGAATCGCCGCACGGTTTGACAGCGCCCGTCCGACAGCGACAGCCTGCCACGACATGAGGCAGTTCATCGATCCGCCTGTGGTATTATCAATCCCATCATGAAAATCCGCGCCGCGATCCTTGTCGAGCAGAAAAAGCCCCTCGTCATCGAGGAGGTGGAGGTGCCGCCGCTCAAACTCGGGCAGGTGCTCGTCAAGGTGCTGGCCAGCGGGATCTGCGGGTCGCAGATCGGCGAGATCAACGGCGTAAAAGGCCCGGACAGGTTTCTGCCCCACCTGCTCGGCCACGAGGGGTGCGGCACCGTGCTCGAGGTCGGCGAAGGGGTCCGCACCGTGAAGCCGGGCGATCGCGTCGTGCTCCACTGGCGGAAAGGTGCGGGGCTCGAGTCGGTGACGCCCACCTACCGCTCGCGGCTCGGGACGGTGAACGCCGGCTGGGTGACTACCTTCAACGACCACGCGATCGTTTCCGAAAACCGCGTCACCGCCGTGCCGCCCGACTTCGACGTCGAGGCGGCGGCCCTCTTCGGCTGCGCCATCACCACCGCCTTCGGCGTCGTGAACGCCAATGCCCAGGTCGCGATCGGCCAGTCGGTGGCGGTCTTTGGGGCCGGCGGCATCGGCCTCTCGATCGTCCAGGGAGCGGCCCTCGCCGGGGCTAATCCGATTATCGCGATCGACCTGTTCGACAACCGTCTCGCCCTGGCCCGCTCGCTCGGGGCGACCCACGTGATCAACACGCAGTCGGCCGATGTGGCCGCCGAGGTCGGGCGGATCGTGGGCGGCGACGGCGTGGATGTGGCGATCGACAACACCGGCAACTGCGACGTGATCGCGCTGGCGAGCCGGCTGACGAATGCCCGGGGCTGCACCGTGCTCGTGGGCGTGCCGCCGAAGGGCGCGACGGCCGCGATCTCGACCCTGCCGCTCCACTTCGAAAAGCGGCTCGTCGGGTCGCACGGCGGCGAGTGCCGGCCCGACATCGACATCCCGCGGTACGTACGCCTCGTCGAGGACGGCCGGCTGTCGCTCGCCGGCGTCGTCGGCCACCGTTACGCCCTCGACGAGGTCAACGCGGCGATCGACGACATGACCAGCGGCCGGCTCGCGGGCCGCGCGATCATCCGCTTGGCGGATGCCTGACCGGCGGCCGCGAGGCGGGAGACCAACGATGACGGCCGGCAGTAGGGTGCTCGTGGTTGGTGCCGACGGCTCGATCGGCGCGGCCGTCGCGACGCGGCTGGAGGCCGCGGGTATCGTCGTCGTTCGCACGAGCCGGCGGGGCACTGCGGGCAGCGAGCCGCTCGACCTCACCGCGGCAGCCGCGACGTGGCGACTGCCGCCGGATCTTTCCGCGGCCGTGCTCTGTGCCGCCGTCACCTCGACCGAGGCTTGCCGGAACCATCCCGACGAGGCCCGGCGCGTGAACGTGGAAGCGACGGTCGAACTCGGTCGCAGGCTCGCGGCCGCGGGCTCACGGCTCGTGTTCCTCTCGACGAACATGGTCTTCGACGGGAGCGTGCCGCACGTGGCGGCCGCCGCGGCCCGACGCCCGCGCACCGCCTACGGCCGGATGAAGGCGGAGGCGGAAGAGGCCCTGCTGGCGATCGATGGCGCGACCACGGTCGTGCGGCTGACGAAAGTGGTCACGGGTTCGCTGCCGATCCTCGTCGGCTGGCGGGACGCGCTGCGGCGGGGCGAGGCAATCCGACCGCTGTCGGACCTCGTGATGGCCCCCGTGTCACTCAATCTTGCAGCGACGGTGATCTCGGCCGCGGCCCGCGAGCGACTCGGAGCGATCCTCCAGGTCTCGGCGCGGGCCGACGTGTCATACGCCGATGTCGCGAGGCGGCTTGCCGACCGGTGGGGATTTCCGGCCGATCGCGTCGCGCCAGCCACGGCTGCCGAGGCCGGAGTGCGGCTGGAACACCTGCCCGCCTACACCACGCTCGATGCCTCGATCGTGCGGGATAGACTCGGAATCGAGTCTCCCGATCCCTGGGCGGCGATCGAGGAGGCGGCATGATGGAGGCGACGACGGTAGCGGGCGAGATAGCCTGCGGCATCTGCGGCTGCGGGACGCTCGAGGAGATGGCCGACTTTCAAATCCTTCGTCGCGTGACGTCGGACTGCCGGTCCTGGCCGGCCGGAGGACGGATAGGCGTCTGCCGTGCCTGCGGCGCGGTGCAGAAGCCTGCCGACAATGCGTTCCTTGCCGAGATCGAC
>CAMBPQ010000075.1 GCA_945869735.1 Planctomicrobium piriforme | reverse complement strand
GTGATGCATAAGTCAGCTCGTCCACCGGTGGACGAGCCGGTCAACGTGGTGAGCGTGCCACCTGAGAACGACGGACAGACGAGTGACGAGATCGGCACGGTCCGCGCAAACGTGCCGGACAGGCTCTGGCCCGTCACCGCCTGCGTGTCCCAAGGCGAGTAGGCGAACTTGTTGGTGTTCGTCGAGACGTTGTTGTACATCGCGCCCTCTTCCATGTAGGGCAGGATGTGGAAAATCCAACTGTAGCCTGCGGCAGTTGCATTTGCCGAGCCTGTCGTGAACAGGGCCGAGTTCACATTGCGATCCGTCACGGATGGCAGACGACGCCGCGTCGACTCATACACCATCACGGCCTGGGTGAGGCCGCGGATATTAAAGCTGCACCCGGTGCGGCGGGCAGCCTCGCGAGCCGACTGGACGGCAGGCAGGAGCAAACCAATCAGCGTGGCGATGATCGCGATCACCACCAAGAGTTCGACGAGCGTGAAGCCTCGCCGTTTCGAGTTGTATGTGATGCAGGACATGGAAACCTCCGCCCGTAAAGGGCTTGAAATGGAATGAACAAAATAAAACAAAAAATCACTCGGGAACTGCCCGCACAGGGTTCATGAAGGTATAAGAAGCCCCTGTCGGTTGCCCCCGACGCCTTTAAGTCTATCGGCAACCGGGGCGTATCGTCAACGGATTACCCGATGACAAAACCTCCCTCCGATCCGGTACAGTCGCGCGAGTTTGCCACGGCGGTGGTCCGCCGCCTCCGCGACGCCGGCTACGAGACGTTTTGGGCCGGGGGCTGTGTCCGCGACGAGCTCTTGGGCCGGACTCCAGCCGACTACGACGTGGCCACGGCGGCCCTGCCGGACGAGGTGCGGAGCCTGTTTGGCCGCGGCCGGACACTCGCTGTGGGGGCCGCCTTCGGCGTGATCACCGTGCTTGGGCCCAGGGGCGCCGGGCAGGTGGAGGTGGCGACTTTTCGGGCTGATGCCGCCTCCACCGACGGCCGGCATCCCGCGGGCGTGACCTTCTGCTCGGCTCGTGAAGACGCCCAGCGGCGGGATTTCACAATCAACGGCCTGTTCCTGGACCCACTCTCCGGCGAGGTTCACGACTTCGTCGACGGCCGCCGGGACCTGGCTGACGGAATCGTCAGGGCGATCGGCGTACCGGCCATGCGGTTCGGCGAGGACCATCTGCGGATGCTCCGGGCCGTGCGGTTTACCGCCTTCTTCGGGTTCGTGCTGGAGCACGAAACCCGGGCGGCCATCGAGCGGATGACCCACCTCGTCGTCGGCGTGAGTCCGGAGCGGGTGGCCGCCGAACTGCGGGCGATGCTCTCGCGACCGGGCCGCCGGCGGGCCCTCGAACTGCTCGCGGAGACGGGGCTGGCCCGCGAGGTGCTCCCAGAGGTGGCGCCGCCGGTGGTCGACGCCGCGCGTTGGCACGACACGGTCCGAATCGTGGCGGCTTTCGACGAGCCCGATCTGCCAATGGCGCTCGCAACGCTCGGCGAGCATGCCGGCGCTGACGTGGTCGCACGGATCGCGTCGCGGCTGCGGCTCTCGAACCGTGAGACGAAAGAGGCGGAGTGGATCCGGGCGGGCGTGGCCGATCTCGAAGCCGTCGCCGAGCCCGCGACGCGGCCATGGTCGCAGGTGCAGCCGTGGGTTGTCGGCGAGCATGCCGCGGCGCTGGCCGACGTGCTGCGGGCACGGGCCGCGTGCGGCCACGGGGATGCGATCGCCGCCGCCTGGTTCACCGGCCAAGTCGCGCGGCCCCGTGTTGAGATCGATCCACCGCTGCTCCTGACGGGTGGCGAGTTGCTCGCGGCGGGCGTGCCGCCTGGCCCCCCGGTCGGTGCGGCGCTTGCCCGCATCCGGTCGCTCCAACTCGACGGCGCCATCGCGACGAAGGAAGAAGCCCTCGCGGTGGCCCGCCGCATGCCCGGCAGCGCCACCGCGTGAGTGCGTCGCGAAGCCTCCCCCCGGCGTCCCAGAAAGCCCGGAGCGCGAGCGATGGGAAAGCGCGTGGTGACTGTGAGCGTGGTGTGGAGCGGGTTGGGGTGGGGGGCGTATTCCCCGCGCTCGCGCTTGGGGCTTCCTGGCGGGAAGCGGCGCCCGGGGGCTTCAAGAAGCCCGGAGCGCGAGCGACGGGAAAACGCGTGGCAGCGACGCTACTGGGGCGGGTCGGTGGGCGCCGGCAGGTCGGCAAGGCTCTCGAGCTTGAAGACCTCGAGGAACTTCTTCGTGGTCAGGTAGCAGGGTTCGCCGCCCGCGTCGTCGTGCCGGAGTTCGAGGAGCCCGCGGCGGACGAGTTGCCGCAGCACGGCGGGGCCGGCGTCGCAGCCCAGTTCGACCAGGCGATCGCGGGGCACGGGTTGGTTCCAGGCGACGGCCGCCAGCACATCGAGAGCAGGGGCATCGAGTCGAACGAGGCGTGCCTTCGCCTCGAGGACATGCCCGAATCGCGCGAACTCGGGCCGCAGTCGCAGCACCCAGCCGGCCTCCTTCGAGACCACCTCGTAGGGGCAGTTGTCGGCGATGTACCGCTGCCGCAACTGCCCAGCGAGATCGTCGATCTCCTGCGGACGCACGCCCCGCATCATTCCAGCCACCCTCTGGCTCGACAGCGGCTTGCCTCCCGGCAGCCCCACGAACAGCAACGCCTCCAGGATCGTCAGCGGACTCACGCGACAGGCGGCGTCGGCAGAGCCGGGATCGTCGAGATCTGGGGATGCATCGACATGCATCACGTCGACGGCCTCGTCCGCGGGGGCCGCGTGCGGATCGGCGGTACCCATCATCGCGGCGAAGGCCTGCGCGAGCCGGTCGATCGACAGGCCGCCGTCGGCGGGTGGCGCGGCGAAGCCGGCGGCGGGATCGGCTTGCTTCTTGCGGGCCATCGTCGATGCTCCCACGTGGCTCGGCGCCGTCCGCACGATGCGGTCAGCGCTGCTTGCTGCCCTTGCTGAAGAGCGTCGTCTGGCGGGTGTCGGCGGCTGCCTTGGGCTTCCGGCCGCGACGCGGCTGCGGTTTCTCAAGCCGCCGGCCGTCCTTCGTTGCGGGCACGCTCTTGAGGGGCTCGGGAGCGCCGTCGAGCGGATCGCCTTGGTGGATGGCCGCCAGCCGTTCCTCGATCCGCGTCGCGTAGGCCGCCGAGAGTTCGAGACCGACGAACCGCCGGCTGAGTTTCTTGGCGACGGCGAGCGTGGTGCCGCTGCCGCCGAATGGATCCAGCACCGCGTCGCCTTCGTTGCTCGAAGACCGAATGATCCGGCCGAGCAGCTGCTCGGGCATCTGGCAGCCGTGCCAGCCGGAACGTTCCTTGAATGTGCCGCAGACGCGGGGGAAGTACCACGTGTCGGCGTCGGCGCCAAAGCCCTCGGGCAAGTCCTGTGGGCGGAGGATCCAGGTGTCGTCAGGGAGCCGGCCGGTCGGGCAGGCCCGCTTGTCGCCGTAGACGAGTTCGCGGGCGCTCGGCACCCGGATCGCGTCGGTGTTGAACGTGAAGTGTGCGGCATCCTTCACGAAGTGAAAGATGTGGGCATGCGAGCGGCTGAACTTCTGCCGGCAGTTGACGCCGAAGGTGTAATACCAGACCACCCAGCTGCGGCAGGTGAACCCGAGATCGCGGGTTGCGATCACCTTGAGTTCGGCCGCATATTCGTCGCCGATCGCCAGCCAGAACGTCCCGTTCGCCGTGAGCACGCGGCCCACCTCAGCCATCCACCGCTTCGACCACTCGAGATAGTCGTTGGCCGCGAGCCGATCGTCGTAGGCGTCGTAGTCGTATCCAATGTTGAAGGGCGGGTCGGCGAATGCCAACTCCACGCTCGCGGCGGGCATCCGCGCGAGGAGATCGAGACAGTCGCCCCGGTGGACCCGATCAAGGGTGAGAGGGCCTGTCGTGTCGACGGGCGTCGCTTTACGCACTCCATTGCTAGCCATGTCGAAAGTCTACGAGGCACGCGCACAACGTTCCACGGGGGCGACGTATCTCTCGGCCGGGAGGCCCGGAGCGCGAGCGATGGGTATGCGGGTGGCGGGTGTGTTGGTGGTGCGGAGTGGGGTGGGGTGGCGGGCGTATTCCCCGCGCTCGCGCTTGGGGCTTCCTGACGGGTGCGGCGTCTCCCGATCGTGAGGAGCCGGTCGGAGGCACGCGCAGACGCCGGGGAATCTTTGCGACTCACGAGCGACGCCCCGTCGGCCAAGCGGGCATCCTGGAGCAAAATCCCCCGGCGCCGAGCATGCCACCGCCGGCGAACCAATCCGGCACCTCATCAAGGGCGGCCGTAAGGGTTTCACCGTAGCGCGGCCGTGCGGCTCACAACGGGGCCGGGAGGTCACGGCGGCTGAAGATCGCGGCGCCCACGCCATAGGCCGCGAGCCCCAAGCCGAGGAGCACGCCGTCGTAGCGGGCCAGAAGCTCCCACGCCACCGGGCCACCGACGACGAGCTGCTGGGGCTCATACGCATTGAGCACCGAGAGGTAGCCAACCCACCCCAGGCTGCCGCTCAGTCGGCCTACGAGCTTGGCGAGGATCGTGGCCACGTAGAAGCCGCACATGATCCCCACCGTCCGCCAGCGATGGCTATCGGCCGCCGAGACGCAGGCCGAGATACCGGCCATGCAGACCATCAGGCCAAACACGTTGGCGACTGCGGGCACAAACCGCCACGGCTCGACCTTCCCCGCCCAGGGGCCCAGCGCCACCGCCGACCACACCGCCAACAGGAGCACTCCGCAGAGCACGGCGGCCGCCGCGGTGGTGGCGAGTGCCTGCGTGAGAAACACGGCCGTGCGCCGCACCGGTGCCGCCAGCAGCATCTCCATCGTGCCCCGCTCCAGTTGGCCCGACACCGCGTCGCTGCCCCGCGTGATGCCCCACACCGTGGCCGCGAGCACGACAACCGGATCCACGAAGGCCAGCGCCACGCGGCCCGCGTAGGTCGCCACCTCCGAGAAGGGCACGCCGGAGAGTTTCTGCCAGTCTTCCGGGATCACCTGCAGGAGCACGTTTTGAAATGCCGGCATCGGGATCTGCGCGGAGAGCCAGAGATAGAGCCACGGAAACGCCGACCAGAGCGCGGCGAACGAGAGCAGAAGCACCCGCTGGTCGCCCCAGGTCTTCCGCCATATAGCGCGATCCCAGATGCCACCCATGGTGTGTTTTTTTCCGTTCATGTCGCGTGGTGAAACCGATCGTAGACCGCCTGTAGCCCCACCGGCTCGACGCGGACCTCCGCAAGCGGCAGCGTGGAGAGCCAGCCGAGCAGCGGCGCGAGCGGCTCGTCGGTCTCCATCACCACGCGGTCCACGCCCACCATCGTCGCCGTGAGCCGCCCCGCAAACTCCACCGGCACGCCGGGGAATCTGCCTTGGAGATGGGCGCGGATCCGGTGCCCGCGGCGAAGCGCCTCGATCGACTGCTCGTGGACCACGCGGCCGGCCCGCATGATGACGACGTGGCCGCAGGTCTCCTCCACCTCCGAGAGCACATGCGACGAGAAGATCACCGTCTTGCCGGCGGCGCGGGCCTCGCGAACGAGGTCGAGCACCACCGACCGCGCGGTGGGATCGAGATTGGCGGTGGGCTCATCGAGGATCACCAGCGGCACGTCGGTGGCGAGCACAACGGCCAGCGCCAGTTTCTGCCGCATGCCCGTGCTCATCCGCGCCACCTGCCGCGAGCAGTCGAGGCTCAGCCGGTCGGCGACCGCGGTGGCTGTCTCGCGGCGGCACTCGCGCCGTAGGCCGGAGAAAAAATCGAGCACGGCATGGCCGTTCATGCGACGAAAGAGCCGGGCCTCGCCCGGTAGGTAGGCGGTGCGGGTGCGGACTTCGAGCGACTGCGTGGCGCAGTCGAAGCCCGCGACGGTGGCCGTGCCCGCTGTGGGCCCGAGGTAGCCGAGCAGGAGCCGCAGGAGCGTGGTCTTGCCCGCGCCGTTGGGGCCGAGCAACCCGAAGACCTCGCCCTCGCGAACCTCGAGGGTGCAGCCGTCGAGCGCGGCAAAGGAGCCATAGCGTTTTGTGAGCCCCGCGGTGCAGACAATCATGGGTGCGTCGACGTCTCGAAGACGGGGGGCTCGGGTGAGAGAAGCGGCGGACGGATCAGGTCCGCCATTGCCTCAAGAAATAATAGCCGGCTAGCCCGAAGCCGATGATGGCCACGATCCTTCGCATCACCGTGGGTGGCAGGCGGCGGGCGAGATGCGAGGCCCCGAGGCTGCCGATCATCCCTGCCCCGGCCATCACGCCGACATGGGGCCAGGAGACGTCGTGGCTGCCGGCCAACGATCCGGCCGCAAACACCGCCGTCGCGACACCGTTGACCACCGTCCCCAGCGAGTTTTTCACGGCGTTGAGCCGGTGGATGTCGCCGAGGCCAAGCACCGAGAGCACGGCCAGCATGAGGATGCCGATGCCGGCGCCGAAGTAGCCGCCATAGATGCCAACGAGCAGCTGCAGGCCGCAGGCGAGGACGAGGCGGGTGACGGGCGTGTGGGTCGTTGAGGCCGGCTGCGTGGGAGTGTCGTCGCCCTGAGCCCAGCGGGCTACCTGCGGCTGGAGGGAGAAGAGGACGGCCGCCAAAAGGATCAGCCAGGGCACGAGACGGTCAAACCACTCCGGCGGGAGTTGGAGCACGAGGAGCGTGCCGATCACGGCGCCGATGCCGCTGGGCACGACGAGCCAACGGGCCCACGGCGGCAGGCCTGCGCGGTTGCCACGGTAGGCCCAGGCCGCGACCACCGATGCGGGCCAGAGGCCGATCGTGCTCGTGGCATTCGCCGTCACGAGCTGCGCTGGGCCGGCGGGCAGGATCGCCCCGAGCACGGGAAAGGTGAGGATCGTGCCGCCACCGGCGACGGCGTTGACCGCACCGGCAAGAAACGACGCCACGGCGAGCGCCACGAAACCTGCCTCAGGCGAAAGATTCATGCGACAGTTGTGACACGTCGTCGGACGGGGCTCCAGCCCCGCCGTGCCCCCGGCCAGGAAGCCCCAAACGCGAGCGCGGGGAATACGGGCGGCACTTTTCGATCGGTGTGGCGGTCTTCGGGCCGGATGCCGCATACTATTTTCCCGACGGGTAGGCCGGTGACGGCCGCGAGCCCGCCGCCGCTTCCGCCCGAGGCCTCCCGATGATGTCTGCTCGCCACCGATCCGGCTCCTGGCTCGTCGCCGCAGCGATCGTCTTGCTTGTGGGCGGCGAGGCGTGGGCCGTTAAGCCCGTCGCTATCGCGGGCCAGGAAGAACCGCTCGCGCCGGCCACTCCGCCGGCGGCAGCCCCCGACGATGCGAAGGCAAATGAGAACGCCACTGGCAACGCGGAGCCACCGGGGCAGGAAGACCTCAACGCCGCGATTGACGCCAAACTGGAGATCAACGACCTCGACGACTTCGGCCGCGTGATCGACCTCTGCAAGCGGGCGATCGACAAGGGGCTCGACGCCGACTCGAAAAAGTTTGCCGAAGATCTCTACACCGGCACGCTCATCGATCGGGCCGCGATGCTCGTCTCTGCCATCTTCGACACCGACGAGCCTGACCCGCAATGGAAGCGGATCCGGTCATTCGCGATGCGCGACCTCAACGAGGTGGTGGCCCGGGACCCGGGCTTCGGCACCGCCCACCTGATGATCGCTCGATTGGAGGCGCTCCCGGGGGGCAATCGCGAGCGAGCCGCCACTGCCGCCACCAAGGCGATCGATCTCCTCGGCGACGACAGGCTCCAGCGGGCGCAGGCCAACCTCGTGCTCGCGGGCCTGGAGGACGACGCCGACAAGCAGCGCCAACTCTTGGACGCCGCCGTGGAGTTTTCCCCCCGCGACGTCGAGGTGCGGCGGTCTCGGGGGCTCTTTCACTACCAGCAGGAGGAGTTTGAGAAGGCCCGCGCCGATCTGGCCGTGGCCATCGAGGAGGATGGCGACGACGAGTCGCTTCAGGAGGCCTTGGGCATGGCCTGCATGATGAGCGACCACTTCGACGAGGCCCGCGCGGCCTTCGGACGAGCGCTCGAGATCGACCCAGAGTCGAGCGGGGCACTGTTGCAGCGGGCGCGGGTGAACGCGATCCAGGGGAAAAACGATGAGGCCTTCGCCGACATCGACCGGGTGATCGACATCCGGCCCGAAGACCCGCGGGCCGCCCTCATGCAGCAGCAGGCTCGGCTGCTCCGGGCCCGGATTCGGCAACAGTTGGGCGAGTCGGACGAGGCGCTGATGGACGTCGAGACGGTGCTCGAACGAGACGACGAAAATGCCGCCGCGCTCGAGATCAAGGGGCTGATCGCCGCGGAGCGGGAAAACTATCCCGAGGCGATCCGTGCGTTTCGCAAGCTCGTGCAGTTAAACCGCGACGACCCGGTGACCTTGAGTCAGCTGGGCATGCTCTATCTCGCGGCGAAGCAGCCGCGGGAGGCGATCCGGCGGTTCACGAAGGCCATCGACATCGATGCCGACAGCTTCCCCAGCCGCCGCGGCCGCAGCGACGCGGAGATCTCGATCGGCGACCATGCGGCGGCACTCACCGATCTGGAGAAGGCCCACGCCCTCAAGCCCGACGACACAGGCATCCTCAACAATCTCGCCTGGCTCTTGGCCACGTCGCCCGACGACGCCATCCGCAATGCCGACCGGGCCATCGAACTGGCCACGAAGGCCTGCGAGGGCACGGAGTGGAAGGAGGGCCACATCATCAGCACGCTCGCCGCGAGCCATGCCGAGAAGGGTGATTTCGAGAAGGCCAAGGAATACAGCCGCAAGGCGGTGCAGACAGCCGAGGCGAACGAAGAGGTGAAGGAGCAGCTCAAGGGCGAGTTGGCCAGCTACGAGGCTGGCAAACCGTGGCGGGAGCGGCAGGAGATGCCCGAGGCGGGCGACTCCCAGCCGAGCGAGGGCGAGTCGAAGAAGAAGAAAACACCCGCAGGCGACGCCGACCGCGATTCAACGCCGCGGCGGCCATTCGACGAGTAGCGCGTCGCCTCGCGCAGAGAGCCCAGCAACGCCAGCCGTGGGAACCGCGCCACTCGCGGAGCAGTCGTACCGCTGACGCGGCTCCGCTTCCTGACCGCCGCTCAGGAAACCCGCCGGCACGGCTTCGAGATCAGCGGCGATCACTCCGGTGACACCGGCTGACGGTCGGCGCGGCAGGCCAGTAGGAAGTGAATCCGGGCGGAGATGTCGAAGCTGATCGATCGCACCGAGCCGTCGCACATCGCCGCGTTGAAGATGCCGGTATGCGGCCCGCCGAAAGCTTGTGTATTGTTCGCCGCGATGGGCGTCGTGGCGTCGCTGACGGGAACCCGGTAGCCACCGCGGAGCGTGTCGGGCGAGTCGCCAGCGAAGGCGACATTCTGGTAGCCGGTGGTTCCTGCCGCATAGGCGGCAACGGGAACATATTTCTCGCCGAACAGGTAGGTATTTGATCGACCATCGCGGATCAAGGCGTCAGGCAGGGCACTGCCAACAAAGATCACGCCGCCGGTGGCGACTGTTACGCTCGCAAGCGGATCCGTCTGAGGCTCGTTGAGGAGGCCGGCGGCAGCTGCCATAGAGGTTTGCAGTGATTTCAGGTCCGAGGGATCGCTGGGCGGGAGACTGCCCGCTGCTGACGGCATGCCAAAGGTCGTGATACGGTCTTCGATTGGTGTGAGCGACGAAGCCCAAGAACCTCGGTTCCCGGCGTAGTCTGTCATGACTATGCCACCGGGGCCGATCGATGAGCCACGGCGCGATGGACAGGCATAGATTGGCAGAGGCTGGGTGCTGTTGACGGGGGAAGCGTTGAAGACGGTTGTCTGCTCGATGAAGGGCAAAATCGTGAAGCCCCAGCCACCAGGCTGACGCCAGTCGCTCCCCCGATCGGGGCTGATCATGCCAACTGAGGCCAAGTTCCATCCACCCGTCGGGTAATGGCCGAGGACCGTCAGATGAGCGCTCGAGCCGAGTGCGAGTTGCTTGAGATTATTCGCACACGCAGCTCGGCGACCGCTCTCTCGCGCGGATTGCACGGCCGGGAAGAGGAGGGCCATGAGCACGGCGAGGATCGCAATGACAACCAGCAGTTCAACGAGCGTAAAGCCCACGCGAACTGCTCGAGACGGAACACACATCGAGTAAGCCTTTCCTGTTGCCCTGACCTTTAGAAGGTTAGGATTCTCGAGGAAAGGATGCAAGGCTGTGAACCGTATCTGTGCTTACCGGGCTCCTGGAAGCATCCTTCAGGACACCGGCATAGCTTCGAGATCGGCGGCGATCGCATCCCAGAGGGCAATCCGCGCCTCGATGCATCCCTTGGCCACCCCCGAAGCCTCGGCCCACTTCGCCGCGTCGTCTCCGCAGAGACGCGCCACGATCCGGCGGCACGTGGGCGCGTGCTTCTCGTCGTCAGCCTCGATGTGGCGATCGAGGTAGTAGCGAAACCGGTGCCACGCAGGGTCGCGGTCGGCAAGCGCGGCCACGAGGCCGCGAAACATGTCGGGAATCACGTCTTCCCGGCCGTAGGTGAAGGCGGCGACGATTCCGTGGGTGGAGCCTGAGTCGATCACGGCAAACGACTCGCGGACAAACCTCGCCGCGGCCCGCGGGGCGCCGCACGAGGCGAGGGACTGCGCGAGCGGTGCGCCATCGGAAAGCATGGCGAGCAGCCGCTCGATGGGGCCGGTGTCGGCCCCGGCCTTTCGCATGCCGTCGAGGTAGAGTTCGAAGTGGGAGGCCGAGCCTCCCTCGGGCAGTTCGTCCGATTCCTCGTCGAGCACGATTTCGTTCACGAGTCGGCGGGCTTCGGGGTCGGGGGTGGGCACCCAGGGCACGCTGGTGCAGGTGAGCCGCTGCTGCATCGCCTTCAGGAGGCTCTGGAAATCCCAGACGGCGAAGACGTGGCTTTCCATAAACCGCCGCAGCCGCTCGGCCGAATCGACGAGGCCGTAGATCCGGTGGCGGACGAGCCGCTCCCGGGCGTCACCGAGGTCGATGGAATGGGGCAGGCCGGCAGGCCGGGACGGGGCAAGCGAGGTGGGCATCATGGGGATGAGACAGTTGCCAAACGGGCGGGGAAGGAGGCGGACTCAGGTATTTTTAGACGCCGCCGGTATCGCGGCCAGTGGCGGTCGGGCGGGCCGCCTTCTCCAGCACGCAGAGCGGCGTCTTCATCAGCCAAGCCAGACTTCCGGGCACCAGTCGCAACGACGTGGAGCGACCCCACGGCCCATCACAAAAACGCTACGTCCTTGGCTATTGGAAATCGCCTTCGGAGAGCGGGTTTTTTGTATCGGCCTGCCATTTAGTTCTACTCCAGGTGCCCGCAGCAGTGGCATTCCAAGACAAAAGTTGAGCGTAAACCGCCGGGGCGAGGGAGTCTTTCAGAAAACCGGTGTGCCCATCGCAGTAGGCCACGACAACCCCGCCGGGATGGTTTGAAGAAGGTGTGTTTATCTGGCCCGGGGCCGAATTGTCTCCAAAGTTCCGCATGTTCACAACTTTTTCCGCCGCCGCGAATTGGATTCCGAATGCCGACGGCGAAGTGGTCCACTGAAAGGAGTACGGCGCTGGCACGTTCCAACTTGTTTGAACGAATGAAGTAGTTCCGGAAATACATTTTTCTGAAAGCACTACAGTCATTCCTGTTCCATCCGCGGATGAGATGTCGTCTAGGGACACTCGTCCAGAAGAGTTTCCAGACGCAACCGTGGTGTCGAGCATCACACCGTCAAAGGCCTGCCGATCAGTTGTTGGGGAACTTCGAAGATTGCTTCCGCTACCGGCATTTCCGGCATACGCAAGTATCGGGCTCGTGGCCGAGTCTGGCGGCGAGGAGGGGCAGACGAAAAAACTCACGTATGGTGGTGATGAGGTGTTTCCGAGGGACCAGGATTTGTAAATGTCATTCCGCTCCATGAACGGCAGGATCATCACTGGCCAGGAGGGCGTGTTGTTGTATGTATACGTGACAGGGGGCCCCGGGTTTGTAATGGTATCTGCTGGATTTGGGCTCCGATTCCGCCACCCGGGTAAGAAACCATTCGTTTCATTATGCCGGATGGCGGCGAACGCCATCTGATACTGGTTATTCGCGCACGTCACGCGGCGACCCGCTTCCCGGGCGCTTTGCACCGCGGGGAGGAGCAGCCCCATCAGTACCCCGATGATAGCGATCACCACGAGCAGTTCGACGAGAGTGAAGCCGTGACTGCGAACGCTGGCTGAAAGCCGAGATGGAATAGGCATGATGGATTCCCCGTGAAAGAATAAATGAGTTGTACTCTATTTTTTCAGGAACGTGTGGCGGACGGTGATCTGCCGGACCTGCTTGCTCGTTGGCTCGTAACACCGAATGCGGACCTCAATCCCCCGTAACGGTACGGGGTAAGGCGGCGACGTCTCCGACTCTGGCGGATTGTCGGGTAAGCTATCGCTGTTATCGTCAATCCCGTCGGTGCCTTCGTCAATCTTCGCGTCACCGTCTTCGTTCTCCCCGTTAAACTCATAGTGGAGGCTCCACGTGTCGTACGTTGCCACCGGCAGGGTGCCGGAGTTGGGTGTGCTGGAAACCTGCACGCCAGCCGACTGGAACGCCGTGAAACCCGAGGGTGGAAACGAGCCGCTGATGGCAACGGCTGAGCCGCCACCCCAGCCGAGATCGACGTAGGCGCCCGAAGCCCCCGAAGCCCCTCCGGCATCATACGAGGGATCGCCAGGATAGAGGGTGATTCCACTGACGTTCTGGGCCTTTGCCTGGGGGTCATAGACGCGGACATCAAACGCGATCACGTTCGTGAGGATCACGTCCTCCCAGACGCGATCCGTGTTATCGAACGTCGCATTAGCCGCAACACGCGCCATATCGGTCAGCACCGCGTACGGAAACGCTGTGCTCCGGATCGACGTGTTGCCACCCAGAAAGCAGCGATTCTCCCGCTTGGTCAGATCACCGAGCGTGTTCGGGAAGGCGTTGACGCCGTCTAGTCGGAGCGACAGGTCGTACACAGGCGTCGATACGCCACCCGCGCCGGCTGCCTGCATGAGACCCGCCACCGGAGCCGAGTTACTTCCGGTGGAAAAGGGTGCCGTACCTACGAAGCCGACGACGAGCAACTGGCGGCGGTGGAGGTTG
>CAMBPQ010000074.1 GCA_945869735.1 Planctomicrobium piriforme | reverse complement strand
CCGCTCGAGGTGGCGAACGAGGGCAAGCTTCTCGCCATCGTGCCGGGTGAGGCGGCCGACCGGATCCTCGCCGCGATGCGGGGCCATGAGCATGGCCGCGACGCCGTAGCGATCGGCAGCGTGGTAGACGCCCATCCGCGAATGGTGGTAATGCGGACCGCCATCGGCGGCACCCGCGTGATCCCGATGCCACTCGGCGAGCAGCTGCCGCGGATCTGCTGATTGCCAGGAAGCCCCAAGCGCGAGCGCGGGGTAGACGCTCTCCACCCCATCCCACTCCACACTCCGCCCGCAGTCGCCACCTGCATTCCCATCGCTTGCGCTCCGGGCTTCTTGGAGGCACCGCACTCGCTACCGCTCGATGCGGAGCGTGAGGAAGTGCGTGGCGCAACTGATGCAGGGATCGTAGTCGCGGATCAGCCGCTCGCAGGCATGCGTGGCCGCTGCGTCATCGAGCGCGAGCGCCGCGGGCAGCATCGCCTTGAGATCGGACTCGATCTGCGCTTGGTTTTGCGACGTCGGCGGCACGATGGAGGCATGCGAGATCAACCCATCAGCGCCAATCTCGTAGCGGTGATAGAGGAGCCCCCGCGGCGCCTCGGTGGCATGGCAGCCGACACCCGGCCGCGGTTCGTAGTCGATGCGGCACGGCGAGATCTCGGCCACGGCATCACCCGCGATCGCGACCGCCTCCTCGAAAGCCGCCGCGATCTCGATCGCCCGGGCCACGATACTCTGCGCCGAGAGCCGCAGCGGAAAGTCGAGCCCGCACGACTCGGCGGCCCGACGGGCCAGGGGGGGCAGCCGGTCGTGGCAGAGGTTGACTCGTGCGAGCGGCCCCACGAGATACGGCTGCTCCCCGGGCACGGTCAGGCTGTGCAGCGCCGTGCTCCACGGCACCTGCCGCTCCGCGAAGTGCCGTTCGTAGTCGGCCATGTCGATGTCGAGTCCACCAGTCGAGATGATTCGCCCTTCGTCGATGGGATAGCCCGTGGCCGGCCGGAGCGACACGCAGTCGTAGTCGTGCGGCGTGCCCGGAAAGTCGAATCGGCTCACCTCGGCGATCATCTCGAGCGCGGCGGCGAGCCCCCACTCGAGGTCTGGCACCAGACCGCGGATGTCGGCCACCGCTGGACTACGATAAAAACCCCCGACCGTGACGTTGACCGGATGCACCGCTCGGCCCCCGATCACCTCCATGATCCGGGTGCCGATGCTCTTGAGCCGCAGGCCGCGGTTGACGAGATCCGGATGCGTCACAGCGAGCGTGAAGCCGCTCTCGGCACCGAGAAAATCGGGGGCGTGGAGCAGGTGCACGTGGAGCGCATGACTCTGGATCCACTCGCCGCAGTAGAGCAGCCGGCGGAGCAGCCGGATGCCGGGCGTGAGCGTGATTCCCAGGGCCTGCTCCAGCGCCTCGCACGCCGTTACCTGATAGGCCACCGGGCAGATGCCGCAGATTCTCGCCACGATGTCGGGCACCTCGCGGACCTCGCGGCCGCGGACGAGCCGCTCGAAGAACCGTGGCGGCTCATAGATCGAGAACTCGGCGATCTCGATCGCACCGTCGACCACGCGCACGCGGAGCGAGCCCTCTCCCTCGACGCGGGTAAGCGACTTCACGTTGAACCGGCGAAACACGCTCATGTCGGCTTCGCCTCCAGCCGGTCGCTCTCCGCGCGAAATGCGGGGGCATAGCCGTTGAACGACCGCACGAGCCGCACGAGCGCGTCGCGGGACGCGCCGCGATGCTCATAGAAGCCGGTGAGGCTGACGAGGTTGGGCGACTCGCTGGGCCCGAAGCAGCCGAAGCACTCGCGATCGTGGGCCGGGCAGATCGCGCCGCAGCCCGCCTGGGTGACCGGCCCGAGGCAGGCGATTCCCTTGGCCACGGCCACGCACACGGTGCCGCGCGCCTTGCACTCGACGCACACGCTGTGCCCCGGCACGCGGGGCTTGCGGCCAAGCACCAGCGCCGTGATCAGATCGATGAGCTGCCCGCGGTCGATCGGGCAGCCTCGAAGCTCGAAGTCGACGGGCACGTGGTCGGCGATCGAGGTGCTCGTGGCGAGCGTGTCGATGAAGGCCGGCGTCGCGTAGACGCTCGATACGAACTCCTCGATCCGGCCCCAGTTCCGCAGCGCCTGGATCCCACCGGCCGTCGCACAGGCGCCGATCGTGACCAGAAACCGGCACTGGCGGCGAATCTCCCGGATTCGCTCGGCGTCTTCAGCCGTTGTGATCGAGCCCTCCACGAGCCCCACATCGTACGGCCCGGGCACGACCCGCGACCGCGCTTCGAGAAAGTGGTCGATTTCGACCTTCTCGGCGATCTCGAGCAGCCGGTCCTCGGCCTCGAGCAGCTGCAGTTGGCAGCCGTCGCACGAGGCGAACTTGAACACGGCGAGTCGGGGTTTGGTAGTCATCTCAAAGAGCGCGGATCGCGATCATTGCTCCGCACTGAACACACCCGCGGTATTATCGCGGTTCGCCCACGGCAAGGACAATGACACCGCCTCCCGTCGGAAAGCCCCAAGCGCCAGCGCGGGGAATACGTCCTCCACCCCGACATGCTCCACGCCGCGACAACGCCCGCGATCCGTCTACCCGAGCACCCGACGCCGCGGTGGGCCGAGGTATCGCTACAATTCCAGCATCGGCGTTTCCTTGGCCTGTTTCGTCTTCCCACGTCAGTGAGCCTGCCATGCCTCGCCCACCCAGAGCCTTTCTCGTCGCCACGTTCGCGTTGGTGTTAGCCGTCACCCGCACGGTGGTGGCCGCGCCGGCTGACCGGATCATCCGCGGCGGTCCGATCGTCACGGTGAACCCGGCGCAGCCAACGGCCGAGGCGGTGGCGATCGCGGACGGCACGGTCGTGGCGGTCGGCAGCGAGGCCGACGTGATGAAACTCGCGGGCGAGGCGACCGAGATCACCGACCTCGGCGGCCGGACGCTCGTACCGGGCTTCGTGGACGGACACAGCCATTTCTTCTCGCTGGTCGACGTGCAGACGCAGGCGCTCTGCGCCTCGCCCCCTGCGGGGCCATGCAGAAGCGTGGCCGACGTGATCGCGGCGCTCGCGAAGGTGAAGGAGCGCCGGAAGCTTGGGCCGGGAAAGTTCGTGATGGGCTTCGGCTACGACCCCGAACTGCTTGCCGAGAAGCGGGCTCCCTCGAAGCAGGAACTCGACGCCGCCTTCCCCGACAACCCCGTAATCCTGGTGCACGTGTCGGGACACGGCGCGATACTCAACTCGAAGGCGCTGGCGACGTATGGCGTCACCGCCGCCACGCCGACACCGCCGGGCGGCGTGATCGGCCGCGAGTTGGGCTCGAACGACCCCAACGGGCTGCTCTTCGAGACGGCGTTTCTGCCGATCTTTTCGCAGGTGCCGGGGCCGGACGGCGACGAGGCCCTCAAACTGTTGAAGACCGGGCAGGACTTCTACCTGCGGGAAGGCATCACGACCGCCCAGGAGGGGGCCACGATGAAGCATCAGGTCGACTTGCTCCGCACGCTTGCCGACCGCGGCGACTTGAAGCTCGACGTGGTGCTCCTCCCCTTCATCGCGGAGATCGACGCGGTCTTCGCCGGCAAGCCGCCGATGAACGAGCCTGTATACAAAAACCGGCTGCGGATCGGCGGCGTGAAGGTCTTGATGGACGGCTCGCCACAGGGTCGCACGGCCGCCTTCACCACGCCCTACCTCACCGCCGGCCCGGCGGGCCAGCAGGATTGGCGGGGCGAACTGTCGTTTCCGCAGGCCACGCTCAACGAAATGGTGAAGAAGGTCTACGACGGCGGGGCCACGCTCTTCGTCCACTGCAACGGCGACGCCGCGATCGACGCCCTCCTCGAGGCCCATCGCTTCGCCTCGGGCGGTGAGCCCGCACAGCGCCGCGGCACGGTCGGCATCCACTCGCAGTTCATCCGCCGCGATCAGCTCGAGAAGTACAAAGCCTGGGGGATCACGCCCTCCTTCTTCACGATCCACTGCTTTTATTTCGGCGATACCCACGTCGCCAACCGCGGCCGCACGCAGGCGGATTTCATCAGCCCGATGAAGTCGGCCCGGGCGCTTGGCCTGCGGCCCTCCAATCACACCGACTTCAACGTCGCGCCGCTCGACCAGATCTTCACGATCCACACGGCGGTCAACCGTGTCTCGCGATCGGGTGCGACGATCGGGGCCGACGAGCGGATTACCCCGCTCGAAGCGCTCGAGGCGATCACGATCGACGGCGCCAGACTCTATGGAGAGGGGGAGAAAAAAGGCTCGATTGAGTTCGGCAAGCTGGCCGACCTGGTCGTGCTCTCGGCCAACCCCCTCACGGTGCCGCCGGCCACGATCGAGAAGATCGACGTCGAGGAGACGATCAAGGAAGGGAAGACCGTCTGGAAGCGGGGCCGGACGGGGGACGGCCGGTAGGCGGGCGCACGCCGCCGCGTGGAGACGGAGAGCATTCCGCGGCCGGCGGACACCTGCTTTCCGTGACGCGCATGGTGGTGTCGTGGCGGCTTGCTTTGGCCGGACGGCGAACTAATTTCGCGAGCAGGGCCGATGTCGGCCCTGTGCGGCGGCATGCATGCCGCCGCGTTCTCGTGATCGTCGTTCGCTCATCACAAGGAATGATTCCATGTCCCTGCGTTGCACGCTCCTGCTCACGGTTCTCACGGTGGCCGCGGCCTCGTCCGCTGGCGAATCGTTCGCCCAAGACGGTCTGTTCGCCCGCCTCAACAAGTCCCTGGTGCCGACGGCGCCGGGCCTCCCAACGGCCAGCCCGCTGGGCCTGATCGCCCCGCGACTGAGCAACGCCGTCTCGATCTTCCAGTTGGGCGGGATGCGGACGCCGGCCGGGCGACTGAGTGCCATCGGCGTGCTCTCGCCGCGGCTCAGCCCGGTCGTGGCCATGGTTCGCACGCCCCCCGTTACGCCTCAGGCCCGGCGCACCTATGGCCTCACGGTCCTCTCGCCGCGGCTGGCGTCGTTCGCCGGCATGCTGCGGGGCTTCCGTGGCATGGCCGCCGGCCTGCGGTAACCGTTCGGGCTCGTCGTCAACCGCACCAGCGGGGAGATGAAACCGGCCCTGACGGCGACGAGAGCATGCCACCCCCGGCGAACCAATCCGGCACCGGCTCAGGGCGACCCGTATACCCCGCGCTCGCGCTTGGGGCTTCCTGACGGGAAGCGACAGCCACGGGTGACCCACCCGACTCCCGATCGTGAGGAGCCGGGGGTGGAACGCGCAGAAGCCGGGAATGTTTGCGCCTCACGAGCGATGCCCAGTCGGCCAGCCGGGCATCCTGTAGCAAAATCCCCGGCGCCGAGCATGTCACCCCCGGCGAACCAATCCGGCATCGTCTCAGTGCCACCCGAATACCCCGCACTCGCGCTTCGGGCTTCCCGACGGGAGCCGCCGAACCGATCCGGTTGTCTTCCAGGCCGGCCACGGCCTCACACCTGCGGGATCCTCAGCAACTCCGCGATCCGCTCGTACGGGAGCACCGGGCCGTCGCGGCAGACGAAGAGCGGGCCGAACTGGCAGAGGCCGCAGTGGGCCACCGCACAGGCCATGTTCCGCTCCAGCGAAAGAAAGACATCGCGCGTGGCGACACCCCGCCCGATCGCGGCCTTGGCCACGCCCATCATCATCGGATCGGGTCCGCAGCAGAGGATCGTCGTCGCGGATGGATCGCGGAGCGAGTCCGTGAGCAGGTCGGTGACGAGACCGACCGGGCCGCTCCACGACGCATCGGCCTCGTTGACGATCGTGTGCACGGCGACCCCGGCCGCCCGCCAGGCGTCGTACTCGCGGCCATAGAGCAGCCCATCTGGTCGCTTGGCCCCGTGGAGCACCGTGACAGAGCGGCAGGCCCGCTCTGCCATCAGAAACAGAATCGCGGCCCGCTGCGAAGCCAGGCCCAGACCGCCCGCCACGATCACGACGTCGCGGCCGAGCATCTCGGCCACGGGCCACGGCGTCCCGAAAGGACCACGGACGAACACCTGATCACCGGGACCGAGTCGGGCAAGCGCATCGGTGACGTTGCCGACGGCGCGAACGGTGTGGGCGAGCGTATCCCGGCCGGCGGGATCGGAGCTCACCGAGATCGCCGCCTCGCCGATCCCCGGCAGGTAGAGCATGTTGAACTGGCCGGCAGCGAACCGGTAGTGGTCTCGCTCCACCGGATCCTCGAGCTCGAGTTCATAGGTCCGCACGCCCGGCGTCTCGGGCGTGATCGTGCAGATCCGCGCGGTGTGCGACCGCCAAGGATTCTTCTCCGCGGCGGCCCCGGATACGGACACGCTCATGACGCGGTCTCCCCGGCCTCGGGCGCACCGGCTGGGGCCGCACCATCCGGCGGCGCGGCGCCGCTGCCGCTGGCCCGGATCGCGGCGATCTCCTCGGTGACGTCGATGCCGACGGGGCACCAGGTGATACACCGCCCGCAGCCGGTGCAGCCCGATGTGTCGAACTGGTCGATCCAGCCGGCGAACTTGTGCGTCAGCCATTGGCGATACCGGGCGGCCGTCGAACTCCGCACGCTGTGGCCGTGCATCCGGGCATGGTCGAGTGAGAAGCAGCTCGCCCACTGCCGCTCGCGATCGACGTGATCGCCGGAGAGGTCGGCCACTTCCTGTACCGACGAGCAGAAGCAGGTCGGGCAGACGAGCGTGCAGTTGGTGCAGGAGAGGCACCGCGCGGCGACCTCGTCCCAGCGGGGATGCTCCAGATTCGTCATCAGGAGGTCGCGGATGCCGTGGGTGTCGAGGCTGCGGGGCCGGGGTTCGCCGTCGCCCTGCTGCCGCGCGTGCATCCGCGCGGCCAGCGCCTGTGGCACGCCCCGCGCCGCCTCGACCTCCTCTGGAGAGCAGCCACCGATCGACGCTCCTGCCGCGACCGCCTCCGCGAGCACGGCCGCCCCGCGTTCGCTCCCCACCTCGCAGGCGAAGCCGCCCTCGATCTCCGTAAGCGCCAGATCAAAGCCCGGCCCCGCGGCCGGGCCGCTGCCCATCGAGTGGCAAAAACAGGTGGCCGCCGCCCGCCGGCAGTTGACCGCCACGAGGAAGAGTTTCTCACGCCGCGATTTGTAAGGTTCGTCGACATAGCCGCTGCCGAGAAACACCCGGTCTTGGATCGCCAGCGCCGCCAGGTCGCAGCCGCGCACGCCGAGCACCGCCAACGGGGGCACCTGCGCGGGGGGAGGCGTCTGACTCCACGAGCCGTTGAGCTGGACGAACGACGCGATCGTCTCCCGCGCGGGAAACAGGAAGTTCTTGAGCGAGTGGGGGCCAACGACGTGATCGAACGTGCCGGCGACGGGATCGTGCCGCAGCCGGTACGAGCCGCCGTCCTGGTCGTCGAGCCAGCCGGTCGGCAACTCCGCCACTCCGCGGAGATCGCGAATCACGATCGCTCCGTCGGCCACCTGAGGCCCCACCACACGATGCCCAACGAGCCAGAGCACGTCGATCACCGCCTGGAGGCCCGCTCGGTCGAGCCGGTGCCAGGAGCCGACGGTGGGGACGGATGCGGACATCGGAGCCTCGGGGCAACGGGTGGCCAACCCCAACTGTCGGCGGTGCGGCCCCGAGATGCAATCACAGTCGCTCCCCATCGCGTGAGCCGTCTGGTACACCGTTGGACATGAAACCCAAGCCAGCCATGGCAGACCTCTTCGGAGTGCCGCGGGCCCTCATCGGCATGCTGCACGTGGGGCCGCTGCCCGGGAGCCCGCTGCACCGCAACGCCGGCAGGGACATCGACCAGCAGATCGCCGAAGCGGTTGGCCAGGCGGAGATCTACCGGGCTGCCGGATTCCAGGGCCTGATGATCGAGAACATGTTCGACCGGCCCTACCTCCGGTCGCACGTGGGGCCGGAGGTGGTGGCGTCGATGGCCGTGATCGGCCGCGAGGTGCGCCGCGCCGTGTCGCTGCCGCTCGGGGTGCAGGTGCTCGCGGCCGCCAACGAGAAGGCGGTCGCCGTGGCCCTCGCCTGCGGAGCGTCGTTCGTCCGCGCGGAAGGGTTCGTGTTCGCCCACGTCGCCGACGAGGGCCTCATCGAGGCCGATGCCGGTTCGCTCCTGCGGTATCGCGAGGCCGTCAACGCCGGTCGTGTTCGCGTGTTCGCCGACATCAAGAAGAAGCATTCAGCGCACGCGCTCACGGCCGACGTCGACATCGCCGAGACCGCGAAGGCCGCCGAGTTTTCGCTCGCCGACGGCGTAATCGTGACGGGCGTCTCCACCGGCCGGGCTGCTGACCCGGCGGAGGTGCAGAAGGTGGCGGCCGCGGTGGGCATTCCCGTGTTCGTCGGATCGGGGATCACTCCTGAAAACGTCGCGGAGTTCGCCGCCGCCGACGGCCTCATCGTCGGCTCGTCCGTGAAGCAGCGGGGCGACTGGCGGCTGCCGCTCGATGCCGCCGCGGCGAAGCGGATGGCCGACGCCTTTGGGGCGGCCAGCGGGGGAAGCCGATGAACGCGGCCGCGCCCGATGTCGTCCTGCTCGGCAACCTGCTCGTCGACGACATCGTGCTCCGCGACGGTCGCACGCTGATGGCCGAACCCGGCGGGGCCGTCCTCCACGCCGCGCTGGCGGCGTCGCTGTGGGGAGCGCGGGTCGGCATCTGCTCCATCACCGGCACCGACTACCCGGCCGCTGCCCTCGCCGCGCTCGCCTCCCGCGGCATCGACCTCGCGCCGATACCGCTGTCCCGTCAGCTCGAACTGGCCCACGGCCTCGCACCGCCACCCGGCCTGCAGCGTCTCGTCTCGCTCGACCCCTTCGAACTCGTTCGCGAAGGTACCTTCGGCGGCGGCTTTCTCGCCGGCCTCGTCACCCACGGCGACGTCGGCCGCTCGATCGAGCAGGGCATCGTCGCCGCGAGTTTCGCCATCGAGGATTGGGGGAGTCGGGGGCTGATGGCAGCCAGCCCCGCAGCCGCCGTCGATCGACACACCGAGTGGTTCGCGCGATCCCCAGTGGAGGCATCCGCATGAGTGACCTGTTTCATGTCTCTCCCGACGTTGCCGCGGCGATCGCGGGAGGCAGCCCCGTGGTGGCGCTCGAGACCACGCTCGTGACGCACGGCCTGCCGCAGCCCGACGGCGAGCGGGTGGCGGCCGCGCTCGAGGCGGCGGTCCGCGCCCACGGCGCGACTCCGGCCACGATCGGCATTCTCGACGGCACGGTTCGCGTCGGACTCACACGGGCCGAACTTGCGAGGCTTGCCACTGCCTCTCATCCCGTGAAGGTCAACCTCGGCAACTTCGCGGCCGAGGTGGCGGCTGGCGGCTGCGGCTCCACGACGGTGGCAGCCACGATGTTTGCTGCCTGGAAGGCGGGCATCCGGGTGTTCGCGACGGGGGGCATCGGCGGCGTGCATCGCGGCGTGATGGAGATGGGTGACGTCTCGGCGGATCTCACGGCCCTGTCCCGGTATCCCGTGGCCGTGGTCTGCGCCGGGGCGAAGGCGATCCTCGACCTGCCACGCACCGTCGAGATGCTCGAGACGCTCGGCGTGCCGATTCTCGGCGTGGGCACGGCCGAGTTCCCAGCCTTCTATCGCCGCGAGAGCGGCCTCCGGGTGGATCGCCGCTGCGACACGATCGCCGACGTGGCCCATGCCGTCCGCACGCACTTCGACCTCGGCTTCATGTCGGGAGTCGTGATCGCCAACCCCGTGCCGGAGACGGATGCGCTGCCCAAGGAACTCCACGACTCCGCGCTTGGCACGGCGCTCGTGGAGGCGGTCGAGGTCAGCGGTCGCGACGTCACGCCCTATCTGCTCGACCGGATGAGGACCCTCACTGGCGGCGCGAGCGTGAGGACCAACGAGGCGCTGCTCCTCAACAACGCCCGCGTCGCTGCCGACCTGGCCGTAGAACTCGCGCAGTCCGTATCGTGATTTTCCAGCCGGGATAGAGCGCCTCCAACTTACGTGTATTGCTGGCTCGGGGGCGGCAAAAGTCTCGTCGCCGGGGCGAGGATACGCCCAAGGCTCCTTGAGCGTTCGCCGACCCCCTTGCTTCCCTCCTCCGAGGTGCCATCTCGCCGCTCTCCAAAAAGCGGATGCACTCTGGCCGCGCGGAGTGGCTCGCACATTTCCGCGCCTCCCGGCGTTGGGCTTCCTGCCGCGGGCGTTGGGCGAAGCCGCTCCCTTGCCCGCACGCCCTCGCTGGGCGAGGCGGAGGGATCGGCGTGAGCGTGACGAGCGTCGAGGATTTCGCCTGCCGGGGTCAGTCCCTCGTTTGACTAAAAGCGAAATACTCCCGTGAGGAACCTCATGCCGTCCCGCAGCCGGCCCAACTGTGTTGAGTGGCAAAGCACATTTCCACGCCTCACAGCATTGGGCCTCGTGCAGGCGAGCATCGAGCGGGCGATCAGGGTGCGAGCCGTTCGAGGCTCCACTTTCCGGCCGCTTCACTGCGGAAGACGAGCCGGTCGTGGAGCCGGCTCGGCCGGCCCTGCCAAAACTCGATGCGCTGCGGCTCCAGGCGAAACCCACCCCAGTTGGGCGGCCGCGGGATCGCCGCGTCGTCCGGGTGTTCGGCGCGGAACCGGGCAAAGAGCGACTCGAGCGACTCCCGATCGGGAATCACCGCGCTCTGTGGCGAACTCCAGGCGCCGATCCGCGACGTGCTCGGCCGCGTCCGGAAATACTCGTCTGACTCGGCCGCGGTGGTCCGCTCCACGCGACCCTCGATCCGCACCTGCCGCTCGAGGTCGGCCCAGTGGAAGGTCAGCGCGGCCTGGGGATTCGCGGCGAGTTCACGGCCCTTGTGGCTGTCGTAGTTCGTGAAAAAACAGAAACCGCGGGAGTCGAAGCCGCGGAGCAGCACGACCCGCGCGGAGGGCCGCCCGTCGGGCGTGGCGGTGGAGAGCGTCATGGCCTCGGGTTCCGGCACGCCCGCCGCAACGGCGTCGTCATACCAGGCGGAGAACTGGCGGATCGGATCGCGATCGACCGTCGCCTCGTCGAGTTCGCCCCGTTCGTATTCCTTGCGGGCGTGCGTTGTCCTGTGTTCCACGTCAGCAGCTCCCTGAATGATCGGTCACCCAACGCATCGTCTTCTCGGCGAGGCGGTCGAGCGCGACAACGGCAAGCGCGAGGTGCTCCCTGCGGGTGTCCTCGACCTTGTTGTGACTGATGCCCCCGAGGCTCTGCACGAAGAGCATCACCGTGGGCACACCGGCCATCGCCATCTCGGCCGCGTCGTGTAGCGGCCCCGACGGCAGGCGGTGCGACGTGCCGCAGGTCTCGCGGACCGCCTCGTCGGCGAAGGCGATCAGTTGCGGATGAAAGGGCGCCGGGGGAATGTGCCAGAGCCGCTCCCACGAGACATCGACGCCTCCCTCAGCCGCGAATCGCGCCGCCGCATCGCGGGTCTCGGCGTGCATACGGGCGAGTGCCGCTGCATCGAGATGCCGTTGGTCGAGCGTGATCCGGCACTCCTCGATCACGCTCGTCACGATGCCCGGCTGCGTGGTGCAGGAGCCGATCGTGCACACGCCGCCGACGCTCCGCGCGGCGATCGCATAAATCTCCAGCGCCATCTTCGCGGCGGCCAGAAAGGCGTCGCGCCGGCGGTTCATGGGCGTGCTGCCCGAGTGCGCCGCTTGCCCGTGAAACGTGATCGCGTGCCGTTCGACGCCGAACGTGCCGAGCACGGCGCCGAGCGGGAGGTTGAGGTCGAGGAGCACCGGCCCCTGCTCGATGTGGAGCTCGAGGTAGGCCGCCGCCGTCGCTCGCTCGCGGCCGCTCTCCTTGACCCGCTCGAAGTCGATGCCGACGTCCCGCAGCGCGTCCGGCAGGCCGATGCCCTGCTTGTCGACGAGCCTCCGCGCCTCGTCGAGGTCGAGGTTGCCGGAGCAGGCCGCGGAGCCGAAGAGGCTCTTGCCAAAGCGGGCTCCCTCCTCGTCGGCCCAGTCGACCACGCGGATGGTGACGGGTGGTTGCCCGGCGTGCTCCGCACAGATCCGCCGGAGCACCTCGACGCCGGCAAGCAGGCCGAGGCAACCGTCGAGCCAGCCGCCGTTGGGAACGGAGTCGATGTGGCTGCCGATCACGACCGCGCGGTCGGTCGCTCCGGGCAGTGTCGTCCAGAGGTTGCCGGCGGCGTCCTCGTGGATCTCAACGGGGAGCCCGGCGAGCCGCTCGCGGAACCAGTGCCGCGCCTGCACCCACGTGGGAGTGAAGGCCACCCGTTGGGCGCCGTCGGCATCGCCGGTCAGCGATCGCAACGCCTCGAGTTCGCGGATCGTACGCGTGGGGTCGGCCGTGGAAGACATGCTGGTATGGTGACGCGCCCCGGCACACGACGGCAACCCAGGGAGCGGCGGAAGCCGCGCCACGGCGGCAGGCGGCCGGTCACCCGGAAACGGCTCCCATTTCCGGTGTGTGCGTCCCCGGCCTATTCTCTACGTATCTCAGGACGGTGCGGTCACTGCGACGGACTCATCAGGAGACACGATCGACGATGCCTCTCCAACCCCTGATCGATGCGGCAGCCGCGGCAGCAGCGATGGCCGACATCCACCCGCCGCTCTCGCCCCAGGAGGCGCGGGTTGAGGCCCACCGCTGCCTGTTCTGCTTCGACGCCCCCTGCATCATGGCCTGCCCGACGGGCATCGACATCCCCACGTTCATCCGCAAGATCACCACCGACAACCTGACCGGGGCCGCCCGTACGATCCTCGAGGCTAACGTGCTCGGCGCGAGTTGCGCCCGCGTCTGCCCCACGCAAATGCTCTGCGAAGGCGCCTGCGTGATGCTCGACCTGGAGAAAGACCCGATCCAGATCGGACGGCTGCAGCGGTTCGCGACAGATCACGTGGCGGCGAACCGGATCGACGTACTGACGGCGCCGCGCACCAAGGACGCGGGCCGAGTGGTGGTGTTGGGAGCGGGGCCGGCGGGCCTCGGCTGTGCCGCGGAACTGGCCCAGCTCGGATATGCCGTCACCGTCTACGACAAGAAGCCCGCGGGCGGCGGACTGAACACCTACGGGATCGCCTTCTATAAGATGCGGCCGGAGGTGAGCCTCGAAGAGGTGCGGATGATCGAGCGGCTCGGCGTCACGTTTCGCTACGGTGTCGAACTCGGCCGCGACATGCAGATGAGCGATCTCGAACGTGACTGCGACGCGATCTTCGTCGGCCTCGGCCTCGGTGGTGCGAATCGGCTCGGCATTCCCGGCGAGGACCTGCCCGAGGTCGTCGATGCTCTCGAATTTATCGAGTGGATCCACACACAGCCGCTTGCCAGCGTGCCGCTGGGCCGCCGGGTCGCGGTCCTCGGCTGCGGCAACACCGCCATCGACGCGGTCACGCAGGCGAAGCGGCTTGGAGCAGAGGAGGCCACGATCATCTACCGCCGCGGCGCGGCGGAGATGTCGGCTTATGTCTTCGAATACGACCTCGCCAAGACCGACGGCGCCACGTTCCTCTTCGACACCGTGCCCGTCGAGGTGGTGGCGGAGGGCGGCCACGTCGCCGCGTTGAAACTCGCCCGCACGGTGGTGCGTGACGGCCGCGTCGAGATCGTGCCCGGCAGCGAGTGGACGCAGCCCTTCGATCTCGTCCTCAAGGCGGTCGGCCAGGAAAAGCAGGTGGGGCTGCTCGAGCAGCTCTTCCCGGGGCTGACGCTCGACCGCCGGGGCCGGGTGGAGCACGATCCCGCGACCATGCGGACGAGACTCCCGAAGGTGTTCGTCGGTGGAGATGCCGCCAGCGGCGGCCGCGAGGTCGTCAACGCCGTCGCGGAGGGTAAGAAGGCCGCGCGGGGCATCCATGCGATGCTGACCGGCCGGGCGGTGACGGGGCCCGTGCAGCCGTCGCGGCATGGCACGGCCGACGGTGCCATCGGTTCCGGCTTCAACCATCCCATCCGTGTCCACGAACTGGAGGCCGCCCTGACGAAGGGCTGAACATCACCCGACATGGCCGACCTCTCCATCGACTTCGCCGGCATCAAAAGCCCCAACCCGTTCTGGGTGGCGAGCGGACCGCCGTCCAACACGGCCTATCAGGCCCACCGGGCCTTCGAGGCCGGCTGGGGGGGCGTGGTCTGGAAGACGATCGGCGAGCCGATCGTCA
>CAMBPQ010000073.1 GCA_945869735.1 Planctomicrobium piriforme | reverse complement strand
TCGTCGGGCGTTGTCGAGGGATTCAACGGCAAAGCAAAACTGACCACCAGAAAAGCGTTCGGCTTCAGGACGCCGCAGGGCATCGAAATCCCCCTCTTTCATGTGCTCGGGCGGTTACCCGAGCCTGCGTTCACCCACAGATTCTGCTGAGGAGGCTATTTCTAATGCCCTGCTGGAGCACCATGTGGTCGCCGAACATGTTGTTGAGCGACACGTCGGCCGCGGCGATCGGACAAGCGGCCGCGAGCATCGCGAGCAGTGCGCAGCGGATGCGGAGCATCGGAGTTCCTCCCATGAATGCGTGGTTTTCGCCCAGAAGCAGAGGATAACCGCACGAACCGCGCCGTGAAACCCTCCCCGAGACGCAGGACTGCGGCGCGCGTGGGCCCGAGCCCGGCAGTCAGGCACTGCCCGCAGAGGCGAATCGAGCGTTTCTCGCACCGGGCTGGCGAGCAGGGTAAGGTGTGGAAAATCCCGCTTCAGAGAAGGAATCGCACCATGGCCGACACGGCAGACGACAACCACCACCACGAGAGCGATGAGCCGCCGGCCCGCTCGTCAACGTCATCCGCCGTGGCCATTCCGCTGGTCGCCCTCGGGCTTCTCGGGGCCGCCGTCTGGCTCGGATCGAATCCCGCGTCCGCTCCGCAACCGTCCGTGGCTCCAGTGGCGGGCGCGACGGCCGCAGCCGATCCCCTGCCGTCCTGGGCCGACGGCCCGACGAAGCGGGCGATCCTCGACTTCGTCGCCGCGGTCACCAATGAGTCCGCCCCGACGTTCGTGCCCGTGCCTGAACGCGTCGCCGTCTTCGATCACGATGGCACGCTGATCTGCGAGAAGCCGGTCGTGCACGGCATGTTTCTCGTCGACCGCGTGCGAGCGCTCGTCGAGAAGCGGCCAGAACTCTCCCACGAGGAACCCTATGCCACGATCCTCACCGGTGACCTCGAGTTCATCCGCAAGCTCGGCAAAAGGTTCTTCACCGAACTGACGTTCTCCACGCTCGCAGGCGTGGCCGAGGAGAAGCTGGAGGCCGAGGCTCGCGACTTCATTCGCACCGCTCGGCATCCTGTCTTCGACGTGCTGCTCGGCGACGTCACCTACCAGCCGATGAAGGAGCTGATCGCCCTGCTAAAGTCGCGGGGTTTCGCCGTCTGGATCTGCTCTGGCAGCGGCGTGCACTTCATGCGGCCCGCTGCGGAACTCTGGTACGGCATCGGGCCGGAACATGTGATCGCCTCGCGGCCCGTCACCGAGTTGCGGGAGGTCGAGGAGGCAACGCCTGAGAACGAGAAAACTCCGAATCGCCGGCTTGATCTGGTTGTCCTGCCCCAACTCCTCGTGCTCAACGATGAGGAACGCAAGCCTGTCAGCATCGGGGAGCACATCGGCCGACGGCCGATCTTCGCCGCCGGTAACGTCGGCACGACGGGCGACATCGAGATGCTGCGGTGGTCACAGTCGGGGCATCGTCCGAGCCTGCAGCTGCTCGTGCTCCACGACGACGCCGATCGTGAAATGGCCTATGGCGAACCGACCAACAAGTCTCTCGACGCAGCAAACCGGTACGGCTGGCAGGTGGTCCGGATCGCAGCGGATTGGAAACAGCTCTTTGCGAAGCGGCTCAAGAAACAGCAGCCGATCATCGCACGCACCGCAGCGGCTCCCGTCGCGGCGACATCCGCGAACGAACCGCAGGCACGGCCGGCTCCTGACGTCAGCGCGGGCCCTCCGCCGACAAAGTGGGAGGAGGAACTCGCGGCCTTCGACAAGCTCGACCGCGAGCAGCCGCCCCAGCCAGGGGGCATCGTGCTCCTGGGCTCTTCGAACATCCGCCTCTGGAACACGCTCGCCGACGACTTCCCGGGTATGAACGTGATCAATCGGGGGGTCGGTGGCTGCCGGCTCGAGGAGTTGGCCGAGTTTGCACCGCGACTCCTCGCGGTCGCTCAGCCACGGGTGATCGTGGTCGCGGCCGGCACCAACGACGTCAACGCCGGCATGCCACCCGACGAGATTCGCGCCGCCTTTGAACGGCTCGTGGTGGGCATGCAACGCGACCATCCCGGGGCGACGCTCGTGTTCCTGGCGATCTCACCGACCGTGAAGCGCTGGGACCAACTCGAACGGCAGGCCGACGCCAACGCGGCGGTGAAGGCCTTCATCGAGGCTTCGGCTGACGATCGGCTCGTCTACCTCGACGCCAACGCCGCCTTCCTGGGCCCAGCCGGCATGCCGGCTGCGGAGTGCTTCATGGACGACATGCAGCATCCCAGCACCATCGGCAACTCGCGGCGGGCTGGGATCATCCGGCCCGTGCTTCAGAATCTGCTTCAGGACCGCTGAGAGTCAGCGGCTCGACAATCCGAGTGGGCCAGGCTTGTTCCACGCTCGGATGGATGATCTCCGGCTGCCTGAACCTGAGGTAGTCCCAGCGGTCGCTTTTCAGGGCGAAGCCCTGCGGTCGCCGCGAAGCCGGCTAAAACATTGGAGATTTGCAGCGAAATACCAAGTTTCTGGGATCTTTTCGCCATCCGCTCGCTGCTTGAGTTCCCCCCCGACAAGGTGCGAAATTGGCCAAAACGATGGCCTCACCTCCCCAGTTTTTTATTTTGTAACCCGAACCCTTGAAAGCCAGATTTGTCAACGTAACCTATCCATCTTACCAGGCGGCCGGTTGTTCGGTCGTTGCAAGAGATGGGTCTCTTCGACCGACCGGCGTTCGGCCGGGTTCGAGAAAAACCTGTGTGATTTTTCCTGTTTCCTTTCCTTTTCTTTGGAGGTTTGCGTGATTCGCAAAGTTCTTTCTTGCCTCCTGCCGGCGTTCGCCGTCGTCGCCTTGTGCACCAGCACATGGGCTGCCGATTGCGGTGCTTGCGGTGGCGGCTGTGCGGGTGGCTGCGAGGGCAGCGCCGTCGTCAGCGGTGGTGATTGTGGTGCTTGTGCCGGCTCATGCGGCACCAAGACGGTGTATCAGCGTCAGTACGTGACCGAGATGAAGACGGTCACGTCGACTGAATACACCACCGAGACCCGCGAGCGGACCTACACGGTCAACAAGCGCGTCCCGCGGACCGAGACGAAGACCCGCACGGTCACCGTGCAGGTTCCCGAGACTCGGACCAAGACCGTGAACTACACGGTCAACAAGAACGTGACGGAGACCAAGACGGCCGAATACACCGTCCAGGTTCCCTACACCGAGTCGGTCGAGCAGACCTACACGGTGAACGTTCCTGTCTCCGAGGAGAAGACCGCCACCTATACGGTGATGGTGCCGAAGCAGGAAGAGAAGACCTCGTCCTACACGGTTCAGGTCCCCTACACCGAGCAGGTCGAGCAGACCTACACGGTGATGACCTCCGTGCCCGAAGAGAAGAGCTCGACCTACACGGTCCAGGTCCCCTACACCGAGTCGGTCGAGCAGACCTACACGGTGAACGTCCCGGTCCAGGAAGAGAAGACCGCCACCTACACGGTGATGGTCCCCTACACCGAGGAGAAGGTTTCGACCTACTCGGTCAGCGTTCCCTACACCGAGCAGGTCGAGCAGACCTACTCGGTGAACGTGCCCTACACCGAGGAGATGACCGGCAGCCGAACCGTGCAAAAGCGGGTCCCGGTCCAGTCGTCGAAGACGGTTCAGGTCCGTGGTGGCAACTGGGTGACGGAGCAGGTCGAGGTTGCCTCGGCCGGTACCGATGCCAACGGCTGCCCGTGCCCCCCGAAGATGTGCTGCAAGCGTGTCTGGGTTCCGACGTGCGAAACGAAGGAAGTCCCGGTCACGACCTACCAGTGCACGGCTGAGGAGGTCCCCTACTCCTACACGGTCACCAAGTGCCGTCAGGAGCAGCGGAGCCGGATGGTGAACGTGAACAAGTGCCGGACTGAGGAGCGCACCCGCACCTACACGGTGTCGAAGTGCCGCCCCGAGGAGCGGACTCGGACCTACACCGTGACCAAGATGGTGCCGGAGACGAAGACCCGCAAGGTTTCCGTCACCAAGTACAAGTCCGAGGAGCGCACCCGCACCTACACGGTGACGAAGTGCGTTCCGGAGACGAAGACTCGCACGATCAGCGTCACCAAGTGCCGTCCGGAAGAGCGGACCCGCAGCTACACCGTCACGACCTGCGTGCCGGAAGAGCGGACCCGCACCTACACCGTCACCAAGATGGTGCCGGAGCAGAAGACTCGGACGGTCAACGTGACCAAGTGCAAGACCGAGACGAAGACTCGGGAGTACACGGTGACGAAGTGTGTGCCGGAGACGATGACCAAGGAAGTTTCCTACACGGTCATGGTCCCGTCGCAGAAGGAAGAGTCGTACACCGTGACGGCGTATGACTGCGTCCCCGAGACCAAGACCGCGAGCTACACAGTTCGCGTTCCCAACACGGTGACGAAGGAAGTGCCGGTGCAGAAGTGCGTGATGGTCGCCGTCGAGGTGCCCGTCGAGAACGCCTGCGGTGGCTGCGGTGATGCTGGCGCCTGCGGCGGTTGTGGCGAGGCTTCGGCCTGCGACAGCTGCGGCGGTGCTTCGGCTGCCGCTTGCGACTCGTGCGGTAGCCGCCGTCGCGGCTGCCGTCGCTGCAAGTAAGCACTGACTGCTGTCGGGCGAAAGCCCAACGTGTACTGTGCCCACAGAAGGGGCCGGGCGTGAAAACGCCCGGCCCCTTCGCTTTTCCCCGCCCTGCCTTGCAGCGGAAAGGTGATTCTGGTGCAGTAACGGCCTTCAAAAGATGGTTTCCCGTAGGAGGTGGACACGATGAATCAGGCCTGCGCAGGCGATGTGCTCGAAAAGGCCCGCGACTCAGACAGTGGTGACACGCCCGCGTCGGAATCCCCCTCGTGGATTCACGAGGTGCGGCGGGCCGTCCGCTCTGCCGACACCGATTTGTTCCGCGTGTCGCCGCTGCGGTATTGGGTCGACTTCCTCGTCAGCATGACGGCGTCGTATGTCGCTGCCTCGGTCTACCTGCTCGCGCCGCTCGGCTCGTGGCAACAGCTCGTCGCCTTCCCGATCGCGACCTTCTGGCTCTACCGGATGGGATCACTCGTCCACGAGGTCTGCCATCTCGGTGAGCACGAGATGCCGGGCTTCAAGGCGGCATGGAACATTCTCGGCGGCATCATGATCCTGATGCCCAGCCCGTTTTTTACTCGGCATCACCGCGACCATCACAGTCAACGATACTACGGCACCCCACAAGATCCCGAATACGTCGCGAACTGGGTCGAGGGGGGCAATGCAACGAGCGTGTTGAGCTACATGCTCAAAATCCTGGTGATGCCAGTCGCCGTCTTCCTGCGGTTTCTGTTGGTGCCGTTCACGTTCGTCACCCCGCAGGTTCGCGAGTGGACGCTGCGACACGCGTCGGCCCTCACCTTCAATCGGGAATATGAGCGACGACCCACTGCCGCCGACCGGAGGGCGATCCTCGCCGTCGAAATCCCTTGCTTCATGCGCGCTCTGATGATCCCGCTGCTCGTGATTCTGGGGCTCAATCCCTGGACGCGGATTCCTCTGCTCTATGCGTTGGCCGTGGCGACGGTCGCGCTCAATCAACTCCGCTTCCTCGCCGATCACCACTGCGAAGGCGATGGCAGCCGTGTCGACATGGCCGCGCACATCACCGACTCCTGCAACTTCAGCAGAAACGACCCGCTCACGCTGCTCTTCTTTCCGTTCTCGATCCGCTACCACGCCCTGCACCACCTCTTCCCGTCGATGCCGTATCACAATCTGAAACGGGCGCACGAGCACTTGGTGGCGACCCTGCCTTCGGATTCGCCCTATCTCACCCTCGATCGCCCCAGTTGGTGGAGTGTGGCGAAGCGAAGCGTCTTTGGACCGCCGGCGGCGACGCCGGCCTGCTGAGAGCCGGGCCTTGTTTTGTCTGTTTTTGAACGCTTGCATGGCGGCCAGGGAGATGGTCATTTAACGCGTCAGCGGAAGCTGACCAAATCGACCGAAGCCCGACCAAGCGGAGAACCGACGTATGCGGCTGAGCGTGCTAAGTAGGGGGACCGGTTCCATGCGTCGCAGGATCGCGGGAGGGTGGCTGGCCACCGGATGGTTTCTGGCGGTGGCGGGCGTGGCCTCCGCGCAGGCCGTCGTCACGTCTCCCACGCCGGTCATACAGTCTGCCTCGCCTGCTGCTCCCTTAACGGCCGTCGAGAAGGCGATCGCCGCCGAGGCCGAGGCCACGGTCAAGGCCTTCAATGCCGGGGATCCGGCGGCGCTCGGCAACATGTTCATCGAAGACGCGGAGCTCGTTGACGAGAATGGCGACGTCACCGAGACCCGCGCCGAGATCACGGGGCTGTTCAAGCGATTCTTTGCGCGGTTTCCCCAGGCCGTACTCGATATGGAGGTCACTGATGCCCGGGCGATCGGCGACAAACTCGTCGTCGAGGAGGGCGTGCGACGGATCACGGCCGACCAAGGGGGGGCAGCAGCCCAGATGCGATACGCGGCGGTGCGGACGAAGGAGGGCGATCGCTGGCCGATCGCCTCCTATCGTGAGTTCTCGGACGATCCGCTGCCGACACCGGCCGAGATGCTTGCCCCGCTGGACTGGCTCGTGGGCGAATGGGTCGACCAGAGCCCGGAGGGCACAACTCAGATCAGTTACCAGTGGAGCGAGGACGGCAACTTCCTCATCGGTGACTACAACCTGTCTGTCGGTGAGCTGGCAAACTCGCGAAGCACCCAGCGAATCGGCTGGGATCCCGTGGAGAGCAAACTCCGGTCGTGGACATTCGACTCCGATGGCGGGTTCAGCGAAGGCGAATGGATGGCGGCCGATGACGGCTGGCTTGTGAAGTCGGAGGCGACCATGCCGGATGGTACGACTGGCTCCGCCACGATCTCTATTCGCCCGTCCGACCAGGATCACTTTATGGTGAAGAGCGCCGATCGGATTATTGCAGGCGTGAAAGAACCTGACTTCAAGCTCGTCATCGCCCGCAAGCCTCCCGCACCCGCCGGCGCGCCGGCAGCGGCTGGCAAGTGAGCCATGATCCGAACCGTCTCGCGGTGAGTGTTGTGGGGCACTGGTTCTTTTTCAGTTTCTTCGTTCTTTTGTTCCGGTCTGTCCTGTGGAGGAAGCTGCCCATGCGGCTGCGTGCTGGCTGTGCGTGGATCGTGATCGTGACCATGCTCATCACGAGCACGGCGCATGCTCGTCCGTCGGTGGGCCGTGCCGGTGGCGGTGGCGGACGGCCGGCCGCATCGCGACCGGCGGCCAAGCCGCAGATGCCTCAATCGCGACCGCAGGCGCGGCCACAAGCGATGCCGCAATCGCGACCGCAGATGCCCGCCGCCCGGCCAAACACGCCAAGCAACGTGCAGCGGCCCGTTGCCCGTCCGGGAACTATGGGGGCAGGCGGTGGCGCGGGCGGCATGGCCCGGCCTCAAACGCCGAACTTTCAGCGTCCCAGCGTTGGCTCGATGCAGCGGCCCAACGCTTCGCGGCCGTCGTTGCCCAACGCTACGACGCGTCCGCAGCCGTCGGGCCCGCTTGCGGGCGCCACGGCTCGTCCAGGGCTCGGCTCGATCCGTCCCGGCGGTGGGGCCGGGTCTTTGCCTGGCAACGTGGGCCTTCCTGGCAACGGCGGCCGTCCAATCGCGGGTCTCACAAAGCCCGCCCCGCAGCCCGGGCTGTCTGGTTTGGGTGGCAGCAACGCGACTCGGCCCGGTGGCGGGTTCGCCAATCGTCCGGGCCCTGGCCCCAACACGAAGCCCGCGTTTCCCAAGCCATCATTGCCCGGTGGGGGCGCTGGCGGAGTCGCCGGTGGCAATCGACCCACCACGCTCCCCGGAGCCACCGGTGGCAACCGACCTGGTAGTGGCGGCGATCGCCCTGGGTTGGGCAACGCCAATCGTCCGACGACATTACCAGGTGATCTGGCTGGCAACCGGCCGGGTAGCGGCACCCGACCCAGCGAGTTCAATCGGCCCGGCGTTGGAGGCACTAGGCCGGGGATCGGTGGCAACAGGCCAACGACGCTGCCGGGTGATCTGGGGAACAACCGTCCCGGGATCGGCGGCAACCGACCTGGCATCGGAAACGGCAATACCATCTTGAACAACGGCAGCGGAAACTTCAGCGGCAATAACTTTAACAACGTCAACGTTGGCGGTGGCGGCTGGGGCTACGGCGGTTTCGGTGGCGGTGGGTACGGCGGCTGGAATAATGGCTGGGTCAATCCCCGTTATGGCAGTTGGTACAACGGCGCCTGTAACGGCGGCTGGGGTGGCTACAACGGCGGTTGGTGGGGGCCCTTCGCCGCCGGGGCGGCAACGTGGGGCGTGCTCTCCGCCGTCGGCAGCTGGGGCTACGGTGCCGGCGGCTACGTGAATCCCTATTACGCGTCGATGCCGGCCACGGTGGTTGCCTCGTCGCCGTATGACTACTCGCAGCCGATCGTCGTCAATAACTACATCCCCAGTGCCGCGGAAGAGGGCTCCGCAGAAGCCTCCACCGAGCAACCGGCTACGACGGCGGCGACACCGTCACCCGCCGATGCCGCCGTGGATGAGGCGCTTGCGAAGTTCAAGGCCGGTGACTATGCCGCCGCGCTTGCCGGCTTCGATGCTGCGCTCAAGCTCTCGCCAAAAGACTCGGTGATTCATGAGGTTCGGGCGCTTGCGCTCTTTGCCTTGGGCCGGTATCCCGAAGCGGCAGCGGCGCTCAATGCCGTGCTGGCATCGGCACCCGGCATGGATTGGACGACGATCAGCAACGTATACGGCTCGGTCGACGCCTATACGACGCATCTCCGGCGACTCGAGGATGTCTGCCGCAGCAAGCCTGATGACGCCGCGGCCCACTTTGTGCTCGCCTACCACTATCTCGTGGGCGGCCACTCCGACATGGCAGCCCAGGCCCTGCGGGTTGTCGTGGCCAAGCAGCCTGGAGACGTGGTGGCCAAGCGGATGCTCGAAGCGATCGAGGCTGCCGAACCCAAGGACGAACAGTCGCCAGCGGCGAGTTCGGGCTCCACCCCGCAGAAGACGGATGTCGAGGCCGCCGCGGAACCGGCACTTCCCGAGACCGATCTGGTCGGCGCCTGGAAGGCGACCAGTGGCACCGACACGATCCTCCTCACGATCAGCGAGGATTCGAAGTTTTCATGGAAGGCTCAGCCCAAGGACAAGCCCGTGGTCGAGCTCGCGGGCACGATTGAGACGGCGGCGGATGCGATCGCGCTGGTCAGCAAGTCGGCCGGCACGATGGTTGCGAAGGTGACTCCCAAGGGCCCCGATGCCTTCGAGTTCGGCCTGCCCTCCGCACCAAAGGACACCAAGCCACTGCTGTTCGCCCGCCAGCCGTAGAGCGTCGTCGGGAGAGGTGGATCACCGGCTCGGGGGCTGCAAAAGTCTCGTGGCCAGGCGTCGTTTGCAATGGTATCCTTTCTGGGTCGTTGAGTCCGGCCGATCGACCTTTCGGTCCGCGATCCCAGGCCTCTGGCCGCTGGATCGGCGACGCGGGTGACCTCCCGAAAACATGGTTCCATGGTTTGCTCCGTTTTTACCCGTGAATGGCTGGTGCGCGGCCCTGTGATGGCGGCCCTTCTGGCGTGTCACGCTGCCGTCTGGCCAACGATGGCCGCAGCCGAGCCCGCGACACTGCTCGACTTCAATCGCGATATCCGGCCGATCCTGTCGGAAAACTGCTTCTACTGCCACGGACAGGATGGCCAAAAGCGAGAGGCTGACCTGCGACTTGACGACCGAACAGCGGCGATCGAGGCGGGCGCGATCGTGCCGGGCGACCCTGGGGCGAGCACGATGCTCGAGCGAATCCATTCAACCGATCCCGACGTGCAGATGCCGCCACCAGACTCGAATCGGCTGCTGTCCGACGCCCAGAAAAAGCTCCTCGACCGCTGGATCAAGGAGGGGGCTGATTACGAACCGCATTGGGCCTTCATCCCGCCGGTGCGGCCCGAGCAGCCCGAGGTGCGGCAGGCTGCTTGGGTGCGAAACGACATTGACCGTTTCGTCCTTTCTAAGATCGAGGCCGCGGGGCTCGCGCCCGCTCCCGAGGCCGAGCGGGCCGTGCTCATCCGGCGCCTTTATACCGACTTGGTCGGCTTGCCACCGACACCGGAGGAGGTCGATGCCTTTGTCGCCGATTCCGATCCGCAGGCCTATGAAAAACTTGTCGATCGCTTGCTCGCCTCATCGCATTACGGCGAGCGGATGGCCCTCCCGTGGCTCGATGCCGCCCGGTATGCCGACTCCAACGGCTTTCAGCAGGACGGCGATACCTGGCAGTGGATCTGGCGCGACTGGGTGGTCAAGGCGCTCAACGCCGATATGCCATTCGACCAGTTCTCGATCGAGCAGCTCGCGGGCGATCTGTTGCCGAACGCGACGGTCGAGCAGAAGATCGCCAGCGGCTTCAACCGCAATCACCTGTTGAACGGCGAAGGGGGCGCGATCGCCGAGGAGCAGCGGTTCAACAACCTCTTCGACCGGGTCGATACCACGAGCACCACCTGGCTGGGCCTGACGATGGCCTGCGCCCAGTGCCACGATCACAAGTACGACCCGACGACGCGAACCGATTACTACAGCCTGCTCGATACGTTCAACCGGGTACCGGAGTCGGGCGCACCGGCGAGGTTCTCGTCGCGGATCCGCGCGGCCCAGCCGGTGCTGGAACTCCCCACCGAGGAAAACAAGCGAGAGCTTGCGGAACTCGAAGGGGCGATGCAGGCGCTCGAGGCTGAGGAGAAGCCGGTGCTGGAAGCGGTCTACGACGCCTGGAAGATCGGTCTCTTCGCCGACGGCAAACCCGCCGACGGCGAGGAACTCCCGCGGACCCTCCCGCCGTTGTTGCTCAAGCCGGAGGCCGACCGCACGGACGCCGAGAAGAAGGAAATCGAGCGGGAGCTGCAGGCATTCTTCGATGCCAAAATCAAGCACAAGCTCATCAAGAATCTGCCGGGTGTGGCGAAGTACGACGCCGCTCAGAAGGCCTACGACGAGTACAAGGGCGACCAGATCCCGCGGGTGATGATCATGAGCGATGAGAAGCCCCGCGACACGAAGATCCTTGACCGCGGCGACTATCTCTCACCGGTGGGGGAGAAGCTCACCTTCCTCCCGCCGGCCTTCCTACCGCCGCTGCCCGCAGGCGCGGCTCGAAACCGTCTCGGTCTCGCGCAATGGCTGTTTCTGCCCGAGCATCCGCTCACTGCCCGGGTGCAGGTCAACAGGATGTGGCAGCAGTTCTTCGGCACCGGCATCACGAAGACAACCGAGGACATGGGGGTGCAGAGCGAGTATCCGCGGCATATGCAGCTCCTCGACTGGCTGGCCGTCGAGTTCCGCGAACAGGGCTGGAGCCAGAAGCAGATGCACCGCCTACTCGTGACGAGCGCCACCTATCGGCAGTCGAGCAAGATGACGGCCGACCATCTGGCCAAGGATCCGGAAAACCGTCTGCATGCCCGAGCGAGCCGGTTCCGAATGCCGTCGATAGTGCTTCGTGACGTCGCGCTGGCAGCGGCGGGCCTGATTCACTTAGCAGTCGGCGGACAGCCTGTCTATCCTTATCAGCCCGACGAGATCTGGGAGGCGCTGGCGATCACGAAGGAACGCGACTTCACCTATCCGGCCTCGCACGGCTCTGACCTGTATCGCCGCAGCCTCTACACATTCTGGCGGCGGACGGTGAGTCCCGCCAATATGTTCGACACGGCGAATCGCCAGACTTGCACCATCCGCGCCAGCCAGACGAGCACGCCCCTGCATGCGTTGACGACCCTCAACGATCCGACCTGGGTCGAGGCGTCCCGCGTGCTGGCGGAGAAGAGCATGAGCGCCGCCCCAGACCTCGACGGCTGGCTTGCACACGCGTTCCGCCGCGTGCTCGGCCGCAAGCCGACCGGCTACGACCTCGATGCCCTGAAGCGGATGTACGCCCGTCAACTCGAGATCTACTCTGCGAATCCGGATGCTGCGAAGCAGCTGCTGGCGGTCGGCGAAAGCCCCCGCGACCTAGCGCTCGACCCGGCCGTCCACGCCGCCCTGACGAGTGTCTGTCTCGCCATCCTCAACCTCGACGAAGCCCTCACAAGGGAATAACGGATGTACGGTTACAGCGGGCTGCCCGTACCGTCGAGCCGGCGTTGCTGGCCAGCGAAGCCAGGATGGCGGAGCGCAGACAGCATCGAGAGAGCGGAGAGCAGGATGCTCGAAGCGAACGTCCGGGCGAGACGGTACGGGCAGCCCGCTGAGTGCGGGTGACTTCAGACAAACTTGGACCAACTTGGGGTTCAGACATGAGCGACCTTTTTCATGACAATCACGCCCGCGTCACCCGCCGCCGGCTGTTCGGCTCGGCCGGCTTGGGAATCGGCTCGGTCGCCCTCGCGTCGCTCCTGCACCGCGACACGCAGGCCACCACGGCGACAGCACCGGCAGAGCGGCACGGCACGCCGGGGCTCCCTGGTCTGCCCCATCACGAGCCCAAGGCCAAGCGGGTGGTGATGCTCTGGCAGGGGGGCGGCCCGTCGCACGTGGACCTCTTCGACCCGAAGCCGTCGCTCATCGAGCGGGGCGGGCAGGAAATCCCCGCGAGCGTCCGCGGTCAGACGCGACTCTCCACGATGTCGAGCGGCTACGCGAAGTGGCCGGTGATCGCGCCCATCAAGCCGTTCAAGAAGTACGGCCAATGCGGCATGGAGCTGACGGAGATGCTGCCGCGGATCGGCAGCCTGGCCGACGACATCTGCCTCATCCGCAGCATGAACACCGAGGCGGTTAACCACGCTCCCGGGGTGACGTTCTTTCTTTCGGGCGCGCAGGTGCCCGGCCGGCCGAGCATGGGCGCGTGGATGAACTACGGCCTCGGCTGCGAGACCGACGACCTGCCGGCGTTCGTGGCGATGACGTCGAGCGACAAGGGCAAGTCATGCGGCCAACTCTTCTTCGACTACTACTGGGGCAGCGGCTTCCTGCCGTCCCGGTTCCAGGGGGTCAAGTTTCGCAACACCGGTGACCCAGTCCCCTACCTTGCCAACCCGACCGGCATGAGCCGCGAGGCCCGCCGGGCGCTGCTCGACGACCTGGCCGCGATGAATGCGTCGCATCTGGCCGACTACGGCGACCCCGAGATCGACACGCGCATCGCTCAATACGAGATGGCCTATCGGATGCAGTCCAGCGTGCCGGATCTCGTCGACTTCTCCGACGAGCCGCAGCACGTGCTCGACCGCTACGGTCCCGACGTCAAGATGAAGGGCAGCTTTGCCTCCAACTGCCTGATCGCCCGGCGGCTTCTCGAGCGGGGCACTCGATTCGTGCAACTCATGCACGCCGGCTGGGATCAGCACAGTAACCTGTTCACCAAGCTCGAGGAGATGTGCAACGACACCGACGCTCCGACCGCGGCCCTGATCCAGGATCTCAAGGACCGCGGCCTACTCGACGACACGCTCGTGGCCTGGGGGGGCGAGTTTGGCCGCACACCATTCGGCCAGGGCGATCCAAACAACCCCAAAGGCCGCGACCACTTCGGCCGTGCCTTCTCGTGGGTGCTCGCCGGCGGAGGCACAAAGCCGGGGCATGTCTACGGCTCGACCGACGACTATGCCTGGAATATCACGGCCGATCCCGTCCACGTGCACGATATGCAGGCGACGATCATGCACCTCGCGGGCATCGATCACACGAAGCTCACGTTCCGCTACCAAGGCCGCCAGTTCAGGCTCACCGACGTACACGGGCATGTCGTCAAAGGCGTCATCGCCTGACGAGAGGTTTCATGCGCATTGCCGCCAGCTAGGCCGCATCTGCCTTTGGTGGAGCGGCGAAGAAGACACCTTGGAGGAGGGAGCCAAGGGGGCCTGCGCCGCTTGACGAGCGTCGGGCGTATCCTCGCCCGGGCCGTCCCCGCCGAGGGCCGCGTCATCTTTTCGATTGAGGCCGACTGCGTGCCGGCGGAAAACCGTTCCGGGAACAGCCCACGCTGGCCCTGACCTATTACCGCTTGATCGGCCAACCGAGATAGGTCCATCCTGGGTTTTCATGGGCAGAGCGGTAAACGGCCGCCGCGCAGGGCGATCACATCTGTGGTCTGGACGGGTTTTGTGGAGCGGGAGCCACCAGGCCTTTGAGCGTCCGCGGGCGAACCAATCCGGCACCGTCTCGATGCGACC
>CAMBPQ010000072.1 GCA_945869735.1 Planctomicrobium piriforme | reverse complement strand
AGACGCCGGGGAATCTTTGCGACTCACGAGCGATGCAGAGTCGGCCAGGCGGGCATCCTGTAGCAAAATCCCCCGGCGGCGAGCATGCCACCGCCGGCGAACCAAGACGGTATCGATTCATTACCACCCGTATTCCCCGCGCTCGCGCTTGGGGCTTCCTGACGGCAGTCGCACTCTCCCGATCGTGAGAAGTCGGTCGGAGGCACGCGCAGACGCTGGGGAATCTTTGCGACTCACGAGCGATGCAGAGTCGGCCAAGCGGGCATCCTGTAGCAAAATCCCCCGGCGGCGAGCATGCCACCGCCGGTGAACCAATCCGGCACCGTGTCGATGCGATCCGTATTCCCCGCGCTCGCGCTTGGGGCTTCCTGATACGGAGGTGCCGCCGTCTACGGCGTCGGCGGCATGGTGCCCCGCGCCCGTTTGAACGGATCGACCGTGCCGCCCCCTGGTCCCGGCGGCGGGGCGTCGGGCGACTGGCCGAACGGCATCAGTTTCGGCCATTCGAGATTCATGCCCGGCCATGCGGGCGCGGCGCTGGTCGCTGCGGGAGGAGCTGCCGCGCCGGGCAGCGGCACCGTCGGCGCCGGGCCCACCGGCGGTGCTACGAGCAGGTCGTTGGGGCTCGGAAAACCGCCGGGTTGATTGCCGGGGGCCGCGGGTGTCGACACGAGCGTTGCTGGCAGGCCCGCCGGGCTGCCCCGTTCGAGCGTGCGGATCGAGACGTCGTCGATCCACGCTTCGCCCATTCCCGTCAGCGCGAAGGTGACGACGACCGGTTCGCCCACCGACTCGGGTGGCACGATCCGATGCAGCACGAGTCGCCGCCAGGATTTGCTCGCGCTGACCCGCTCGCCGAGAGCCGGCCCACCCAGCGAGTCGAACACGAACAGTCCGTCGACGCTTCCCGTGAGCGGTGCAGGCACTCGAACCTGCGCCGTGATCTCGAGGAGCTTGCCGGGTGCCACCACGATCGGCGGCGTGGTGATCCAGAGGGGCGGCGTCTCGACGACGACGGGCGTCTCCTCTGGGCTCATCGGCTTCGCGATCAGCCGCAGGCATCCTCGGCCCGAGGCAGGCTTCGACTGCGACACTTCCACGCCCGTGCGGATGTCGCTCTGCGTTCTGGCGAAGTGCCGCCAGCCGCCGCCTGCAAGATCCTCGATCCGCTCCATGCCGCCCCCCGTCAGCATCTCGGGCCCCGCCACAGTCGCACCACGGGCTGCCACAAACTGCCACTCCTCGGCGAGCGCTGTGTCTGACGCGGTGAGCGGGCTTGCGACCATCGATCCCTCCGCCTTCACGCCGTTTTCCCAGACGCGCCGCTCAAACTGTCCGGCGATGGCCGCGGCGCGGTGGAGATATTCCACGGCGGTGTTCGGGTCGGAGGCGGCGATCGCCTCGGCCTCGGCCGCGAGTCTGCCCGCTTCCGAGAGCATCGGCACCGCGTTCACTGGTGGCGGTCCGCTGAGTGCCTGTGGCGGGAGTCGGCCGAGCAGATCGCCGGCGCTGGCCAGTGCCATGGAGGCCACTGCACGGGCCGACGAGAGTTCGACGGCAGCTGTGCTCCGCAGTCGATCCTGCACGTGGCCAGTGATGGCGGGGTCGCCGCTGAAGAGGATGATCGCGTGCGTCATGAAGTCGTCGAGCGTCACCGACACGCCGCCGGTCACCCGCTGCTGCCGCACCGGCTTGAGGCCGCCCGACGCCACCTCCCAGGCCTGGTGGGCCTCCGGCACGCCTGGCACCAGGATTGTCAGCGGCGATTGATTGGGCGGGATGTCGCTCCCCGCGTACCGGCGGGCGACGATCTGCGAGCCCTGCACGCACCGCCATGCCACCACCATCCGGGCCCGAGCCGCCTCCATCACGAAGGCCTGCACCTCGCCGCTGCTGGTCTGTGCCTGGGCGGCGAATCGCCCCGCGGCCCCCCACGGCTCGAGCACCTGCAGTCGCAGGTTCATCTCCCGCGCTGCCGTCGCGCGGGCCCGCGCCTCTCGGTCGTCGCCGTCGAGCCGCTGCGTCGAGGTGAAGAGGATGCCGCGTGTGCCGGCCGCCACGGCGGAAAATGCGGCGAGCGCCAGGCTCTCGCCGTCCACGGCCAGCCCACGGCCACCGACGCCCGCTAGGGCCGCCGCCTGTCTGGCAGCGCGGGGATCGATCTCGGTGGAGATGGTGGCCAGAAGCGGTGTGCCAGGCCGGGCGAGCCGGGGCCGTTCCCGTAGCCATTTGAGGTAGTCGACTAGTTCCAGGCTCGTGCCGAGCACTGTCTTGCGGGCCACGAGCAGGTCGACGTGCCGGGAGACGCTCCGCAGCCCCGAGTCGGCCGAGGCGATCAGCGGTCGCCCAGCGCGGAGGTCGCAGGCCCGCACTCGTCGAGCTCGCTCGGCGAGTGCCTCCACGTCGGTATCGGCCAGCCCGCTGCCGAGGTCCCACATCAGCACACGATCCCAGTTGCGAAGCGCCGGCAGCGACTCGGGCTCGCGGAGGTCGACATCGGGAATCGGAGGTGGTGGACAGACCACCCACAGTCCCGCCCGTCGCGCGTCGGCGAGCTGTTCGCCAGTGGCGGGCTGCAGAAATCGCACGCAGTTGAAGCCCATCGCGGCGAGGGCCGGAAGTGGCTCGCCGTTCCAGTCGATCGAGCGCGGGAAGAATGGCAGGCCGTCGATCTCGATCACGCCGCGGGCCAGTCCTGCCGACGGGTCCACGATGCTCTCGGCGGCTGCAGGCCGCACCGCCGGGTCGCGAATGGCGGCCTGTGTCTCGGTCGAGCGTCCGTTGGCTGCGAGCAGACCCATCACATGCAGATCGTCGACCGCGACCCCAAGCATTCCCGCAGTCGGCGGACCTTCGATCACGAGTTGCGTCACCGTGGCTGCATCGTCGGTGCCGGGGCCGTGCTCCAGCCGGAGCGCTGGAAGTTGCCGAGCGACGGCCTGCGGGACGGCCACCACTTCGAGCATCTCCCAGCGGTCGATGTCGCTCGTCGCCGTTCCCGGTACGAGCACCTCGACGGGCTGGCCGGTCTTCGTGGAGATCCAGTTTCCGAACCTCACGCGCACGGCGAGCCTGACGTCGGTCCTGCTCGCCCGCACCCAGAGCGTGGCTCGGAGTTCGTCGATCACGGCAGCTGGCCCGAGCGGCGTGTCGAAGCGGATCGTCGTCGTACCCTGCGACTCAACCACGATTCGTTCAGAGCCGGCCCCGCGGTGGGGCGACTGGCGAGACCGCTCGTGCGCGGCCACGCGGCCGGAGAGTGGCGCCACGTTCCAGGTGGTCGCCGGCCCCTCGAAGTCGTCGACGACCTCGCCCCCCGGGGCGGTCCCTGCCGCCCATGGGATGATCAGGCCGGCGATCGCGGTGGCCACACGGCCGGCGCAGCCCGTCCGCCCGGCGGGCGACCGCGACCGCGGCGGCGATGAAGTCTTGGGGAGCATGCGAATCGGCTCGGGCGCGGAAATCCGGAAAGAACCGTCCACCGCGGCTTTTACACGCGGTGGACCCGGCCGAGAAAGCCCAACGGCGCGTCCTGCGGGGGCAGGGGCGGGGGCCGAAGCCCGGGGCGACTTTTCGGGGGGGTGAACTGTCCCGGCTCCAGGGCTTGGGATGAGTTGGGGGAAATAGGGGGTGCCCGTCGCACAAATACGGAATCCGTAGTCTGATAGTTGCTCGGCACCAATCGCGTACGTCTGTCGCCGGGCCTGGGTGGTCCTCAACATGATTCCGTCCACGGCAGACAGCCTGCTCCATCTCGCTGGCGCGCTCGACCTCGTGCCCGCCGCGGCGCTCAACGAAACGTTCGCCGAGGTGCATGGCCACGGGCTCTCCGCGGAGGAGTTTGGTCAGGCGCTGGTGCGCCGTGAACTTCTCACGGGCTTTCAGCTGGAGCGGCTCCTGCGTGGCGAACAGGCGGGCTACTTCTTCGGACTCGCCAAGGTGCTCTACCAGATCGGTGCCGGGTCGTTCGCGCGGGTGTATCGCGCGATCCATCGCGACAACGGCTCGGTCCTGGCGGTGAAGGTGCTCCGTAGCCGGTTTGCCAACGATCCCGATAAGTGCCGCGGCTTCCGGCACGAGGGGGAGATGGGCCGCGTGCTTCGTCATCCCAACATCGTCGCCATCGAGGATGTTGGTCAGGAAAACGGCGTGAGCTACCTGACAATGGAGTTTGTCGAAGGGCAGACGCTCCGCGAACTGGTCAAGATTCGCAGCGCTGTCGACGTGCCACGGGCCCTCGACCTGATGCTGCACATGGTGAGCGGTCTTGAATACGCCCACCGCCGCGGGGTCACGCATCGTGACCTGAAGGCGTCAAACGTCATCGTATCGGCGACGGGCCAGGCCAAGCTCGTCGACTTCGGCCTCGCGGGCGTCGACGAGACGGGCGACAAGGCGCTTGGCCGCGTCGATAATCCGCGGACGATTGACTACGCCACGCTCGAGAAGGTCACTGGCGTCCGCGACGACGCGGTCCGCAGCGACATCTACTTTCTCGGCACCGTCGCCTACCTGGCCCTTGCCGGCGTGGCACCGCTCACCGAGTCGCGCGACCGCAATGTGCGGGGTGATTCGCGGCGATACACGCAGGTGGTGCCGCTGGGCACGCGATCGCCCGACCTGCCGCGTGACGTCGTCGAGATCGTGTCGCGGATGATGCACCTCGATCCGGTCGAGCGCTGGCAGACGGCGACCGACGTGAAGCGGGCTCTCGAGGCGACGATTGCCCGCCGCGGCGGTGGCGACGGGTCGTCACCGGGTGCGGTGGCGGCCGACCGTGCAGTAGCGAAACACGCTGAGACGAGCCGGGCGGCGACCAGCAAGGGCAGCCTGATGCTCGTGGAGTCGGGCACGACCGCGCAGCAGGCGCTCCGAGAGTATTTTTCAAAACTCGGCTATCGCGTCCTGCTCACCGAAAACCCACAGCGGGCCCTGGCGAGGTTCTCGAGCTCCCCGCTCCCCGCCGACTTCCTCGTGCTCAGCACCCACACGCTCGGCCAGGCCGCCGTCGAGGCCTTCAACCAGCTCTCGTCCGATCCTTATCTCGTCGACGTGCCCGCAATCCTCCTCGTGGGCGCGAAACAGGCCGGCGTCGCCGACGGGGCGAAGGTGGACGAGCGTCGCCGGATCGTGCCCATGCCGATCCAGCCCCGCGACCTCGGTGCCGCGCTCGCGGCGATCACCACGCGACCGGCGTGACGGCCCGCCAATACGGCCACAGGCGGGTCCGTGACGAGGGGCGTTTGGAGCAGACTGCGCGGTCGGGTATGTTCTCGATTGACCCGTGGATTTTGAGCGAGGCGGCCAACCGCCACGGGCCCCGCCAGCGCCCCTTTTCCACACGGCCGCCATGGACCTGCAGGCGTATCAGACCGAAGGCTTCCACGACGAACTCTTCGACGCGTCGCTGCGTCCACGGCCCGGCACGGAGTTGCTCGCCAGCCGCCTCGCCGAAGCCTCCGACGGCGAACTTGCCCAACGGCAGCGGGCCGCCGACAAGACGCTCCTCACGATGGGCATCACCTTCAACGTCTACGGCCACGAGGCCGGGACAGAAAAGGTCTGGCCCTTCGACGTCGTGCCGCGCGTGATCGAGGCGGCGGAATGGGCCGTCATCGAACGCGGGCTCAAGCAGCGGATCCACGCGCTCAATCTCTTCATCGACGACGTCTACAACGAGCGGCGGATCGTGACCGATGGCGTGGTGCCCGAGTGGCTCGTCGACTCGGGTAAGTGCTTCCGCGGCCCCTGTGCGGGGCTCAAGCCGCCCCGCGGAGTGTGGTGCCACATCACCGGCACCGACCTCGTTCGCGGCGGAGACGGCGTGATGTATGTCCTGGAGGACAACCTCCGCACCCCGTCGGGCGTGTCGTACGTCCTCGAAAATCGGGAGGTGATGAAGCGGACGTTCCCACAGCTCTTCGCGGGGCAGCGGATCAGCCCGGTGGAGAACTACCCCGAGAAGCTGCTGGCGATGCTCGAATACATCGCGCCGCCGCAGGCCCGCGACCCGAGGGTCGTCGTGCTCACGCCGGGCATCTACAACTCCGCCTACTTCGAGCACAGCTTCCTGGCCCGGCAGATGGGCGTCGAGCTCGTGCAGGGCTCCGACCTCGTGGTGCAAAACGACGTCGTCTTCATGCGAACGACCCGGGGTCTCCAGCGGGTCGACGTGATCTACCGGCGGATCGATGACGACTTCCTCGACCCGCTCGCCTTCCGGGACGACTCGCTCGTGGGCGTGCCGGGGCTGATGCGGGCCTACCGAGCCGGCAACGTGGCGCTCGTCAACGCGCCGGGCACGGGCATCGCCGACGACAAGGCCGTCTACGCCTACGTGCCGCAGATCATCAAGTATTACCTCGGTGAAGACGCGATCATCCCCAACGTGCCGACGTTCGTCTGCGGTGAGCCGACGCAGTGCGACCATGTGCTCTCGAAGCTCGGAGAGTTCGTCGTCAAGCCGGCCAACGAGAGCGGCGGTTATGGCATCGTGCTGGGGCCCCGGGCCACGAAGGAGCAACTCGAGGACTGCCGGGCGCGGATCAAGGCCAACCCTCGCAACTACATCGCGCAGCCGATGCTATCGCTCTCCCGTGTGCCGACGGTGGTGGGCGACTCGCTCGAGGGTCGGCATGTCGACCTGCGGCCGTTCATCCTCTACGGCGAAGACATTTTCGTGCTCCCCGGTGGACTCACTCGAGTGGCCCTCGTGAAGGGCTCGCTGGTGGTTAACTCCTCGCAGGGTGGCGGCAGCAAAGACACGTGGGTCGTCCACGAGGGGAGGCGCTAAGATGCTCTCCCGTGTCGCCGACTGCGTCTACTGGATGAATCGCCAGATCGAGCGAGCGGAAAACGTAGCCCGCGCGGTGGAGACTACCCTCGACCTCGCGCTCGACGGCACGATCAGTCCGGGCCGCCTCTGGAACGCCCTGGTCTGCACGTTCGGCGACGAGGCAGACTTCTGGGCGCGGCATGGCCTTGCCGACCAGGCCAACGTGTTTACGTTCCTGGCATTCGATCAGGCCAACCCCAACTCGATGGCCAGCTGCCTGCAGGCCGCCCGCGAGAACGCCCGCACAGTCCGCGACATGATCAGTAGTCCTATGTGGGAGGAGATCAACAAGGCCCATCTCTACGTCCGCGCCGCGGCCACCGGCACGGCGGGCATCCACGGCCCGCGTGAGTTTCTTGATGAGATGAAGCGGGCCAGCCAGCTGATCACGGGGGTGACCGACGCGACGATGTCGCATGGCGAGGCGTGGCACTTCGCGCGGATGGGGCGGCTCATCGAGCGGGCCGATAAAACGAGCCGGGTGCTCGACGTCGAGCACTATTTCAGTCCCGCAGCCCTGCGTTTCGCGCCGCCGGCCGCCGGTACTTCCGAGTCCGGCCTCGAGGTGCCAGCCGACGTCGACGCCGGTGGAGACGCCGTGCAGTGGTCGGCGGTGCTCGAAAGTGCCAGTGCGCTCGAGATGTACCGCAAGGAATATGGCGCGGTGTCGCGGAGAAATGTTGCCGAGTTCCTCGTTTTCGCCCGGCCCTTCCCCCGCGCGATGCACTTCTGCCTCATCAAGGCGGAGGAGTCGCTCTTGGCCGTGACGGGCGGAGCCAAGGGTGCCTACAGCAATCCGGCGGAGCAACGGCTCGGTCGCCTGCGGAGCCATCTCGACTACGGGGCGATCGACGAGATTCTCAGCGGTGACGGGGGGCTTCACGGGTTTATCGACGGGTTTCAGGCGAAGCTCAACCAGGCCAGTGACGCGATCTCTGAAACCTTCTTCGGTCTGCGGTCGCGCGAAAAAAGTTCCTGACACGTGTCTCCGAGGTGGTGCCAGATATGTCGACCCGCATCGCGCTGCATCACCGCACCGTCTACCGTTTTGATCGGCAGGTCAGCCTCGGCCCGCACTCGATCCGGCTGCGTCCCGCGCCCCACTGCCGCACGCGGGTGACGAGCTATTCGCTGACGGTGGGGCCGGCGGAGCATTTCCTCAACTGGCAGCAAGACCCGCAGGGCAACCACGTTGCCCGGGTTGTGTTTCCCAACCCGTCGCGGGAACTCGTGCTTGAGGTCGACCTCGTCGCCGAACTCGTGGCGATCAACGCCTTCGATTTCTTCCTCGAGCCGCAGGTCGAACAGTTTCCGTTCGCCTACGATCCCGTGCTCGCGGCGGAACTAGCCCCGTATCTCTCGCTGTCGTCGTGCGGCCCGCTCATCGACGAGTTTCTCGCCGCCTTCCTCCGCGACGAAGGCCTGGCGGACGACCGCGGCGGTGTGGCCGGGCAGGTGCGGACGATCGACGTGCTCGTGGCGCTCAACCGCGCGGTGCGGGAGCGGGTGGGGTATGTCATCCGCATGGAGCCTGGCGTTCAGGAGGCCGAGCAGACGCTGGCCCTGTCGAGCGGCAGTTGCCGCGACTCGGCGTGGCTGCTGGTGATCCTGATGCGGCGGCTTGGGCTCGCGGCCCGGTTCTGTTCGGGCTATCTCGTGCAACTGGCCCCCGACGTGCAGCCGCTCGACGGGCCGCCGGGACCGACGGCCGACTTCACCGATCTGCATGCGTGGACCGAGGTGTTTCTGCCGGGTGCCGGCTGGGTGGGCTTCGATCCGACGAGCGGCCTGTTGGCCGCCGAGGGGCACCTGCCGTTGGCGTCCACGCCTGATCCGGCGAGTGCCGCGCCGGTGAGCGGCGTGGTCGACCCGTGCTCAAGCGATTTCCACTTCGAGATGCGAGTCGAGCGGATCGAGGAGTCGCCGCGGACGACGCGGCCGTTCGGCGACGACCAGTGGCGGCGGATCCTCGCGTTGGGCGACGAGGTCGACGCGGCGCTCGTGATGGGCGACGTGCGGCTGACGTGCGGCGGTGAGCCGACGTATGTCTCGATCGATGATTTTGACAGCCCGGAGTGGAACATCACCGCTCTTGGCGATGACAAGCGGTCCCGCGCTGGAGCCCTCGCGCAGCGGCTGCTCGATCGGCTTGCCCCTGGCGGCGTGCTGCTGGAGTCACAGGGCAAGTGGTATCCGGGGGAGCCGTTGCCGCGGTGGACCCTCGAACTGGCGTGGCGTGATGACGGCCGGGCGATCTGGAGTCGTCGCGATCTGATCGCCCCCGGCGATATCGCCGTGGAGGATGCCGCCGCCGTGCCGGCCGCCGCTGCTGGTGATTTCCTCAGGCGGCTGGCCGCGGTGCTCGGCGTTGATCCGGCGCTCGTGATGGCCGCCCACGAGGTGCCGGTGCATGATCCGCTCGCGCCGGCCGTCGCCGACCCCGTGCATCCGACGGCATTCGTGCTGCCGCTGCTCATGTTCCGCCGCGCGGGCGAGGCCCGCTGGAGGTCGAGCGTCTGGCCGATGCCTGCCGATGGCGTACCGCTCATCCCGGGGGATTCGCCGGCGGGTCTGCGGCTGCCGATGGCGGCCCTGCCGTGGCCCGAAGAGGCGGATATCCGCGACGGCACGTCGATCGTCCGCACGGCCACGGTTACGGAGGTTCGCGGAGGCCGGCTGCGTGTCTTCCTGCCCCCGGTCGACCTGACGGCTGAGGAAGACCGCGATCCTCGCACGGTCGGGACGGCGGGCGACGACTGGCTCGAACTCGTCGCCGCGGTGGAACGCGTGGCAGTGGAGTTCGACATGCCGGTGGTGCTCGAAGGCTATCCGCCGCCGCATGATCCGCGGCTGCGGCGGCTGCATGTCACGCCCGACCCGGGTGTGATCGAGGTCAACGTGCCGCCGGTGGCGACGTGGCGCGAACTCGTGCGGCTTCGCGAGACGCTCGAAGAGGAGGCCCGCGCGAGCCGCCTGTGCGCCGAGAAGTTTGAGATCGACGGGCTGCATACGGGCACCGGCGGTGGCGATCACCTGGTCCTCGGTGGGGTATCACCTACCGACAGCCCGTTTCTCCGCCGGCCGCATCTGCTGGGAAACCTCGTCGCCTACTTCAACAACCACCCGTCGCTGTCGTATCTCTTCGCGGGCCGCTTCATCGGCCCGACGAGCCAGGCGCCGCGGATCGACGAGGCCCGGCATGAGAGCCTCTACGAACTGGAGATCGCGCTGCAGGAGCTCGCCGCCATCGGCCCCGACGCGCCTCCGTGGTTCGTCGACCGTGTGTTTCGGAATCTGCTCACCGACCTCACCGGCAACACTCACCGCGCCGAGTTTTGTATCGATAAGCTCTATTCACCCGACACCGCAGGCGGTCGCCGCGGGCTGGTGGAGCTGCGTGGCTTCGAGATGGCGCCGCACGTGCGGATGGGGCTTTTGTCGCAGCTCGTGATCCGGGCCCTGATCGCCTGGCTGTGGCGTGAGCCGCGGGAGATGTCGGGAAGGGGCGGGCTCGTCCGCTGGGGCACGGCGATCCACGACCGGTTTCTGCTGCCGCACTTCCTGATGGCGGATTTTGGCGACGTGCTCGGTGATCTGCGGCGCGCGGGTTTCGCGTTCGACAGCAAGTGGTTTGAGTGCTTCGCCGAGTTTCGCTTTCCACGGCTCGGCGCGGTCACGCACGACGGCGTGCGGCTGGAACTCCGCTCCGGGCTTGAGCCTTGGCACGTGCTCGGGGAGCAGCCGATCGCGGGGGCTATGGCGCGGGCGGTCGACAGTTCGCTGGAGCGGGTGCAGGTACTCGTCGCCGGTCTTGTTTCCGGTCGCCATGCGATCGCCTGTAACGGCCGGCGCGTGCCGCTCGTCGCCACCGGCAGACCCGGCGAGTTTGTGGCGGGGGTGCGATTCCGCGCCTGGCAGCCGGCCAGTTGTCTGCATCCCACGATCCCGATCCACTCGCCATTAGTGTTCGACGTGGTCGACACGTGGAACGGCCGCAGCCTCGGCGGCTGTACGTGGCACGTGGTGCACCCAGGCGGGCGGTCCTTTGAAACGCGGCCCGTAAACGTGTTGGAGGCGGAGAGCCGTCGTATGAGTCGATTTTTTGCCACGGGCCACACGCCCGGACCGTTTGAACTGCCGGCCGAGGAGCCGAATCCCGACTACTCGTGCACGCTCGACCTCCGTCGCTCCGCCCGTCGGGCCTGAGCCGCCGCCGCAGCGGATAGCCACCCGGATTCCCATCGCTCGCGCTCCGGGCTTCTTGGGTGCCCCCTCCCGCCAGGAAGCCCCAAGCGCAAGCGCGGGGAATACGTCCTCCACCCCAACCGGCTCCGCACCACCGCCGCGGATCGCCACCCGTCTACCCATCGCTTGCGCTCCGGGCTTCCCGGGCACACGACGCGCCCCCTCCCGCCAGGAAGCCCCAAGCGCAAGCGCGGGGAATACGTCCTCCACCCCATTCGATTGCCGCGAGTTACTCGACGGTGACGCTCTTGGCGAGGTTTCGCGGCTTGTCGACGTCGCAGCCGCGGAGGACGGCGATGTGATAGGCGAGGAGCTGCAGCGGAATCGCTGCCACGATCGGCTGAAGGAAGTCTGGCGCCTCCGGCAACTCGATCACGTCGTCGACCAGTTCACGCACGCGTTCGTCGCCCATGCTCGACACGGCGATCACCGGTCCCTTGCGGGCCTTGACCTCCTCCACGTTGAGGATGACCTTGTCGTAGACCGCCCCCTGCGGGATCAGAAACACGCTCGGCGTCGCGGCGTCGACGAGCGCGATCGGCCCGTGCTTCATCTCCGCAGCGGGGTAACCCTCGGCGTGGATGTAGCTGATCTCCTTGAGCTTGAGCGCGCCTTCCAGGGCCACCGGGAAGTTGTACTGCCGGCCGAGATAGAGAAACGTGCTCGCCTCCTGATACTTCGCGGCGATCCGGCGAATCTCGCCGTCGGCTTCGAGTGCGCGGCTCACGAGGTCCGGCAGTTGCTCCAGGGCCTCGATGTAGCGCTGTCCCTGCTCGAAGCTCATGTGCCTGAGCCGGCCGAAATAGAGGGCCAATAGCGCGAGCACCACGCACTGGCTCGTGAAGGCCTTCGTGCTGGCCACGCCGATCTCGGGGCCAGCGTGCAGGTAGATGCCGCCGTCGGCTTCCGTGGCGATCGAACTTCCCACGGTGTTACAAATGGCGAGCGTGGGATGGCCCTTGCGCTTGATCTCGCGGAGCGCGGCGAGGGTGTCGGCCGTCTCACCCGACTGCGTGATCGCGAACAGGAGCGTGCCTTCATCGATCGGCGGGTTGCGGTAGCGGAGCTCGCTTGCGTATTCCACCTCGACGGGTAGCCGGGCGAACTCTTCGATGAGGTATTCGCCCACAAGCGCCGCGTGCCAACTCGTGCCGCAGCCCGTGAGCACGATGCGGTTGACTCGCTGGAGCTTTCGGGGTGTGAGGTTCAAGCCTCCAAACACGGCCGTGGCGTCGTCTCGGGAGAGGCGGCCCCGCATTGCAGCGCGGATCGACTCCGGCTGCTCGTGGATCTCCTTGAGCATGAAGTGGGCGTAGTCGCCCGTGCTCACGTCGGAGGCCGAGAGTTCCAGAGGCAGTACCGACGGCTCCACCGATCCCGAGTCGCGATGGATGATCCGCAGCGACGAGGCCGTGATCACCGCGACCTCGTGGTCGGCGAGATAGACGATTCGGTCGGCGTGGCCGGCCAGGGGACTGGCGTCGCTGGCGATGAAGTGCTCGCCATCACCCACGCCCACGACCAGCGGGCTGCCACACCGGGCCGCGACGAGCAGATCTGGCTGACCGCGGAAGAGCACGAGCAGGCCGTATGTCCCGCGGACCTGGGCCACCGCCTCGCGGACGGCCCTTACAAACGGCGAGTCGACGGGCTCGTCGGTCACCCGCGATCCCGCGGCGAGCGCCTTGGAGAGGCAGCTGTCGATGAGATGGGCGATCACCTCCGTGTCGGTCTCCGACTGAAACACGTAGCCTTCCGCCTCGAGCCGCGTCTTGAGTGCCCGGAAGTTTTCGACCACGCCGTTGTGCGCGACCGCGAGCGTGGGGCCGGCGGTGCCCAGACCGACATGCGGATGGGCATTGGCGTCGGTGGGTGCCCCGTGGGTGGCCCACCGCGTGTGGCCGATGGCGATCGAGCCGTCGAGTGGCTCGTCTCGGACGAGGGCTTCGAGGCGGGCCAGGCGTCCTGCGGCCTTGAAGACGTCGATTGTGCCGTCTTCATCGAGGACCGCGAGGCCCGAGGAATCGTAGCCCCGGTATTCGAGCCGCCGGAGGCCCTCGAGGATCAGGCCGGTCGCCCGGCGGAAGCCGACGTAGCCGACGATGCCGCACATCTGGAAAATCCTGGGGCGTCGGGCTGATCGGCTCGGGACGTGGCGATGTCGCCACCGTCTGCCGACCTCTGCCTGCATCGTAGCGACCCCCGGTTTTCCCTGCCATCGAGACTCTCCCGCCATGCCCGCCCCCGCCCGCCTGCTGTCAGCCGTCATCGTCATTCCCGCCCGGCTTTCCAGCACGCGGCTGCCCCGCAAAATGCTGCTCGCCGAAACAGGCCGGCCGCTCATCGAGCACACCTGGACCGCCGCGCGGGCAGCGCGGGCGGCGACTGACGTCGTCGTGGCGACCGACAGCGATGAAATCGCGGCGGCAGTGGCTCGATTCGGTGGCACAGCCGTGATGACATCGCCGGAGGCCACGAGCGGCACGGCGCGGATCGTGGAGGCGCTTGGCCGCCTGCCCGAAGCCGACGTGATCGTAAACGTGCAGGGGGACGAGCCGGAGTTGGCCGCATCGGCGATCGACGCCGCGATCGACCTCCTCGTCCGTTGCCCCGAGGCCGGCGTGGCCACGCTCGTGACACCGATGCGGCAGGCCGAAGACCTCCGCGATCCGGCCGCCGTGAAGGCGGTGCTCACGCCGTGGCATCACGCCGACGGCACCGCCGAGGCCGGCTGCTGGCGGGCGATCTACTTCAGTCGCGCGGCCGTGCCCGCGGCCCGTGATTGGACCGACGCCCTGCTCGCCGCGGAGCCGCCCCTCTATTGGCAGCATGTCGGACTCTACGCCTATCGCCGCAGCGTGCTCGAGCGGTGGGAGTCGCTCCCGGAGTCGCGGTTGGCCGCGGTCGAGAGCCTGGAGCAGTTGCGGGTTATCGAGGCCGGGATTCCGATCGTGGCGGCCGCGATCGACCACGCCGCCCGCGGCATCGACACGCCGAAAGACTACGCGGCGTTTGTCGCGCGGTGTCTCCCGCCGGGGAGCCCGTCGGCGTGAGCGATGGGTAGACGGGTGGCGATCCGCGGCGGTGGTGCGGAGCCGGTTGGGGTGGAGGACGTATTCCCCGCGCTTGCGCTTGGGGCTTCCTGGCGGGAGGCGGCGCGTCGTTTGCCCGGGAAGCCCGGAGCGCAAGCGATGGGTAGACGGGTGGCGATC
>CAMBPQ010000071.1 GCA_945869735.1 Planctomicrobium piriforme | reverse complement strand
GTAGCACAACGCGTTTTCCTCGCCGCGCCGGCCTGGTGGCTGGCGCTCAGAATCCATCTGTTTTGATGGACGAAAACGTTTGGTGGGGCGACCCATTGGCCTGCCAGCGCAAGCCCCCGGCGCGTGAGGGATGAGGCGACGATCCACCTCGCCTGCCAGCGCAAGCCCCCCGGCGCGTGAGGGATGAGGCGACGATCCACCTCGCCTGCCAGCGCAAGCCCCCCGGCGCGTGAGGGATCAAAACTGGGGAACTAGGATTCGAACCTAGACTAACTGGTTCAGAGCCAGTCGTGCTACCGTTACACCATTCCCCAATGGAAGAGGCGGCTCGCAGATTACTCCCCGCGGGCTGGCTCGGCAATTCCGCCTTCGTATCCCGCCGTCTGCTCCCCATCCACGGCCTCCCCCGTGGTCCATTGCCGCAGTCCCGCCGTGCCTTTTCTCGAACTGCAAACCAACGGCCGCCGCGGTCAACGATTCACGATCGCCGGCCCGCGCGTCGTTGTCGGTCGGCATCCGGGATGCGACATCGTTCTCGACGTCGCGGCAGTCAGCCGCCAGCACGCCGCCGTCACGCTCGACGACGGGGCCGTGTTCATCGAAGACCTGCGAAGCCGCAACGGAACCCTCGTCAACGGCGCGGCCCTCAACGCCAAGCGTCGGCTCGAGGACGGCGACGAGGTCTCGATCTGCGGTCAGAGGCTGGTGTTCCTGGCGACCGCCCGCCGCCGGCCGCGGGCCTCGGGCATCGTTGCCGCCCCCGAAACCGACGTGGCCGGCGATGTGCTCTTCGACAGCGACGCCGTGATCGTGTCGCAGCGGGAGCTTCCGCTCCCGGCTCCCGACGACGACGTCGGGGGGCGTGCCGAGGCCAAACTCCGGGCCCTGATCGGTCTCAACCGCGCCCTCGGCGGCTCGCTCTCGCTCGACGACGTGCTGCCGCGGCTCCTCGACGGCTTGCTGCGGGTGTTCCCTTCGGCCGACCGCGGCTTCGTGCTGTTGGTCGAACCCCAGTCGGGCCGGCTGGTGCTCCGCGCCCGCCGCATCAAGGACGGGGCCGCCGTCGCCAGCGGACCGCTGCGGCTGAGCCTCTCGCTAATCAATACGGTGGCGGAGACCCGGCGGGCGATCCTCTCCGCGGATGCGTCTACCGACAGCCGCTTCAACGCCAACGAGAGCATCGTTGACTGCCGAATCCGTTCGGTGATGTGCGTGCCCGTGGTCCGTAGCGACGGCAGCCTGCTCGGGGTGGTGCAGGTCGATTCGCGGGATGTCCGCGACGGCTTCGACGAGGCTGATCTCGAGGTGCTCGCAGGCCTCGCAGGACAGGCGTCGCAGGCGATTGAACAGGCGCTGTCTCACGACGACCGCATTGCCCGCGAGCAGCTCAATCGCGACCTTGAACTGGCCCAGCGGGTGCAGCAGGGGCTGCTCCCGTCGCGGCCACCCGAGGTAGCGGGGTACGAAATCTTCGACTTCTACGAGTCGGCCCGGCACGTGGGGGGCGATTTCTTCGCCTATGTGCCGCTCGCCGAGGGGCGTCTCGCCGTGGTACTAGCGGACGTCTCCGGGAAGGGGGTCGCGGCGGCCCTGCTCATGGCAACGCTTTCGGCCGACGTCCGCTACTGTCTCGCCAGCGAACGTGATCTCGGGAGGGCGGTGGCGCAGATCAACGAGAGTTTTCTGCGTGGCGGCTGGGACGACCGGTTCGCCACGCTCGTCGTGGCAGTGCTCGATCCGACGCGGCACATGGCGACCATGTGCAACGCAGGGCATTTGCCGGTCTTCCTGCGTGAATCGTCCGGTGCCGTGCGGCAGGTGGCCGCGGACCTCGGTGGCCTACCTCTGGGTATGGCCGGCGACTGTGAGTTTCGTTCGTGCGAGGTGGCTCTGGACGTGGGCGCGACGCTCGTGTTCTGCACCGACGGCATCAGCGAGGCGCTTGACCACGATCAGCGTTGCTACGGGATCGAGCGGCTGGAACGGATCATGGCGGGCCCCGCCGCCGGCGCGGCCGACCTCGGGCGGCGGATCCTTGCCGACGTCGAACACCACGCCGCCGGCCAGATCCGCAGCGACGACATCTGTCTGGTCTGCGTGGGCCGATCCAGTGACCTTTCCGGGCCGGCACATCCTGCCCAGAAACCGGGTTCCGCACGTCGTGGCGTGCGGATGCAGGCGGGCGGCTGAGCCGCCGATACGTCTTATGTCGGGGGTGTGTCGCAATGCTCCGGAACGTCGGCACGGTTATGAGGCGGTGTCCAAGGAGGGGATGACGATGAGTTTCTTCCAGTGGGTGCGGGAAGGCGTGCGGCAGGCGGTCGTCCTCGGATTGGTCGACGCGATCGAGGACGTTGGAACGCGGAGCCGCGACGAGGATCTCGGCGCCAACCTCGCCCAGACGCTCCGCGACCGCCTGACGGTGACGAAGGAACCGACGGTCCTCGACTCAGCGGGGGCTGCGGAGGCGGCCGCGGGCGGACGTCGCCGCCTCGGACGTTCGATTGAAGGCTTGCGGAAGGCGGCCGCCTGAAGCCGCGGGATCAGTGGGCCGGTTCGCCCGTGACGGGTAGCACCGCCTCGATTCTGGTTCCCTGGCCCCGGATGGATTCGATCCGGGGCTCCACGCCCAGCAGTCGGCAGCGCTGGCGGATGCCCTCGAGCCCGAACCGCTGTTCGGGGACCGCGGCCGGCTCGAAGCCGCGGCCGTCATCCTCGACCGCGACCCGCACGGTGTCGCCGATGCGCTCGACCACCACCCTGACGGCCCCGGCCTCCGCGTGCTTTCGGGCGTTGGAGAGTGATTCCTGAACGATTCGGAAGATCGTGGTTTCGAGGCCTGACGGCAGGCGTTCCCCGGGCAGGGTGTGTGTGAAGGAGATGTTCGGGATCTCTACCCGCGCGTCGGCGACGAGTGATTCGATCGCATCGATGATCCCCAGTTCATCGAGCGCCGGCGGCCGCAGACCACCGATGAGTCGCCGCGACTCCTCGGTGGCCGCGCGGAGGAGGCGGATGCCCTCCTCGAGTTCCTGCGATGCGGGGCGGTCGCGCTGGGCGTGCTGGCAGGCCTCGAGGTGCATCAGCGCCCCGGCGAGATATTGCGCGAGCCCGTCGTGGATTTCGTACGACACGAGCTGCCGCTCGCGTTCCTGGATCTCGATCAGCCGCCGCAGCACGTTTCGCTCACGGTTCAGTGCCCGCTCGGAGGCTTTGAGTTGCGAGATGTTCTCGCAGCAGATCATGACCGCTTCCGTACGGCCGTCGTGGAGCACAGGCCCCATGTGAAGCGAGAACTCGTTGATGCTGCCGTCGAGACCGCGAACGGTGGTCTCCAGCGAGCGTTCCGAGCATGTTTCGAAGACGTCGTCGACTGCCTGCCGCAGCCGGAAGGCCGTGTCGTCGACGGTGAATTCGACAATGCTCCTCCCGACCACTTGGTCGATGGAGAAGCCGGCGTCCACGCGATTACAGAACCGGATTTTTCGCTCGTGGTCGACGACGACGATGTAGTCGACCGAGACCCGACAGACGGCTTCCAGGAGTGTCGCCGGGTCGGAGAGAACGGCTTCTGCGGTGGTCTGCGTGGATGCTTTGGGACGAGGCATGGCGTGGTTGTCAGCGGTGGTTCAGATCGATCTCGGCTTGGGAATCCGTCCTGCGGATCCCCCCCTGCCCTTGCGGCCGCGCGGGCCGCCCCGTGGCGAGCCGGTCCGCCCATCGCGAAGCGCGGCGATCTCGTCACGAATCCGGGCCGCTCGTTCGAAGTCGAGTTCGGCCGCCGCCTGCATCATGTCGGATTCCAACTGCTCAACCACCTCGGCCGCTCGTCGTCGTGCATCGTCGCCGGCCCCGACGGCCTCGAAGGCCACCGCCCGGGAACTCGCCTCAGACTCGATGCCGGCCCGGATCTCCTTGCGGACCGTTTCTGGCGTGATGCCGTGCTCGCGGTTGTATTCCTCCTGCAGGGCCCGCCGCCGCCGCGTCTCGTCGACCGCCATCTGCATCGACTCGGTCATCGTGTCGGCGTAGAGGATCACGCGGGCGTCGACGTTGCGGGCCGAGCGTCCGATCGTCTGCATCAGCGACGTCTCGCTCCGCAGGAAGCCCTCCTTGTCGGCATCGAGGATGGCCACGAGCGACACCTCAGGCAGGTCGAGCCCTTCGCGGAGGAGATTCACGCCCACGAGCACGTCGAACTTCCCCGCGCGAAGGTCGCGGAGGAGTTCAACCCGCTCGAAGGCGTCGAGTTCGCTGTGAAGCCACTGACAGCGAACCTTTCGCTTCTGGTAGTAGGCCGTGAGATCCTCGGCGAGTTTCTTGGTGAGCGTGGTCACGAGCACCCGTTGGCCAGCGGCGACCACCTTTTCGATCTCACCGGAGAGGTGCACGACCTGCTGCTTCGCCGGCACGATCTCGATCACCGGGTCGAGCAGGCCGGTGGGCCGAATCAACTGCTCCACGACTTCGCCGCCCGTGCGGGTGAGCTCCCAGGGGCCGGGCGTGGCCGACACGAAGACCGTCTGGTGAAGCCGCTGTTCCCATTCGTCGAACATCAGCGGCCGGTTGTCGAGAGCGCTGGGCAGCCGGAAGCCGTGGTCGACCAGCGTCATCTTGCGGCTGCGGTCGCCCGCGTACATGCCGCGAACCTGCGGGACGGTCACGTGCGATTCATCGACGAAGAACAGGAAGTCGTTGGGAAAGTAGTTGAAGAGCGTGCCGGGCGTGCTGCCCGCCGGCCGTCCCGAGAGAAGCCGCGAGTAGTTTTCGATGCCGGGGCAGAAGCCGGCCTCCATGAGCATCTCGATGTCGAACCGCGTGCGGGCGTTGAGCCGCTGGGCCTCAAGCAGCTTGCCCTGCGACTTCAACTCCTCGAGTCGCTGGTCCAGTTCCGCGCGGATGTTCGCCACGGCCGCCTTGATCCGGTCCTCTGGCATCACGAAGTGGCGGGCGGGATAGAAATACATCTCGTCCTTCTTCGCCGCCACCTCGCCGCTGGTGGGATGCGTGATCGCGATCGATTCGACCGTGTCGCCCCAGAACTCGACCCGGCAGGCGATTTCGTCGTACGGGGGCCAGATGTCGACCGAATCGCCGCGGACACGAAACTTGCCCCGCTCGAGGGCGATGTCGCTCCGCTCGTAGTGCACGGCGACAAGCCGCGCGAGCAACTGGTCGCGGGATAACTTCATCCCGGTCGCCAGCCGCACGACCATCGCGCGGTAGTCGTCGGGCGATCCGAGGCCGTAGATACACGACACGCTGGCGACCACGATGACGTCTCGGCGGCTGACCAGCGCGCTGGTCGCGGCCAGGCGGAGCCGATCGATCTCCTTGTTGATCGCGGCATCCTTCTCGATGTAGATGTCGCGCTGAGGGATGTAGGCCTCGGGCTGGTAGTAGTCGTAGTAGCTGACGAAATAGTGAACGGCGTTGTGCGGGAAGAAGTCGCGAAACTCGGCGTAGAGCTGGGCTGCGAGTGTTTTATTGTGCGAGAGCACGAGCGTCGGCCGGCCCACGCGGGCGATGACGTTCGCCATCGTGAACGTCTTGCCCGACCCCGTCACGCCCATCAGCACCTGTGACGCCTGACCCTCGGAGACGCCTCGAACGAGGGTGTCGATCGCGGCCGGCTGGTCACCCGCCGGCTCGTACGGGGCGACGAGTTCGAAGATGCCCGGCTGAAGTGCGGTCGAGGCGGGGCTCATGGCGACGTCGTCCGGGGACGGATGGGCCGGAGATGGGGCCGCATCGCTTCGAGCGTGGCCGGCCCGATGCCGGGTACGTCGAGCAGTGCATCGAGGGAGGCGAAGGGGCCGTGTTCACGGCGATGGTCAATGATCCGCTGCGCAGTCGCCATGCCGAGCTCCGGCAGCTGGGCCAGTTCGTTGATGCTTGCCTGGTTGACGTTGACGGTGAAATGGCCGGCCGTGGCCGGTGGCGCATCGTGGTGGACCAGGCCGCCGGACAGACCCCCCTGCCCCACGTACCAGACCGCCATCGCGGCCAGGGCGACACACACGGCGGCGACGATGATCGGCTGAGTGCGGCGCGGCAGGAAAGACGGTTCGGGCGTGTCGGGTTGCATGTTCAGACCGGAGCGGGAGGGACTATCCTTGATAGGATACGCGATCGCCTTTCCCAGAACCGCGGTGCCACAGGCAGCATGAGCGACCCCGAAATCCCGATGCTCGATTCGGCCCGCGGCCCGGGCTTCCGCCAACTCGTCTGGGATGGCCTGCTCGCTGACCACGTCGCGGCCCGGGCACGCGACTGGTTTTTCGAGGATCTCGGCCATGAATGCGACTGGACGAGTGTCGGCCTGATCCCACCCGACGCCCGGGGCGAACTCGACGTGGTGGCCCGCAAGCCCGGCGTGATCGCCGGGCTTCCCGCCGCGGCGATCGTGGCAGGGGTGGCCGATTCGCAGCTGATCTTCCGGCCCGTCGCGGCCGATGGCGACGTTGTCCGGGCCGGCGACACGGTCGCGACGCTCGCGGGCGCGACGCGGAGCGTGCTCACCGCGGAACGGACCGTACTCAACCTCCTCGGCCGGCTCTCGGGGATCGCGACGGCGACGCGGCGGCTCGTGGACGCCGTCGTGGGCACGCCCTGTCGCGTCTACGACACGCGGAAGACCGTGCCCGGCTGGCGGTTGCTCGACAAGTATGCCGTCCGGATGGGGGGCGGCTGGAACCACCGCCTCGGGCTCTACGACGCGGTTCTCATCAAGGACAACCATCTGGCTGCCGCGGTGGCAAATGGGATGAGTCCGGCCGACGCCGTCCGCACCGGCCGCGGCTTCGTGATGAAGACCTTTCCGCCGTCACGGTCGTCGCTGATGGTGGTGGAGGTCGAGATCGACACGATCGCGGAGTTGGAGGCGGTGCTCAGGGCCGTCCCCGACATCGTGCTCCTTGACAACATGGACATCGCTCAACTGACGCGGTGCGTCGAGATGCGAAACCGGCTCGCGCCGCAGGTGGTGTTGGAGGCGTCGGGCGGGATACGTCCCGACACGGTCGCGGCGATCGCGGCAACGGGCGTCGATCGCGTCAGCACGGGCTGGCCGACGCACGACGCCCCGTGGCTCGACGTCGCCCTCGACTGGAAGTGAGCCGTAGTCCCCGCACTCGCGCTTAGGGCTGCCTGGCATTACTCCCGCGGGCTACACGCCGAGAAGGCGATTCCGCTTGGTGCGGCGCTCAGCACGGAGGCGGGCGCGACGCTTCGTCTCGCTCGGCTTCTCAAAGAACTCGCGGCGGCGCATCTCTTTCTTGATGCCACTCCGCTCCACGAGTTTGCGGAAGCGGCGGACCGCCTCCTGGATGCTCTCACGCTCACGAACCGTCAACTTGACCATGCCAGCTCCGCAACATCGATCACCGGGAGGACGCCCGTCGTCCGCCTGGATCGCTGGAAAGATAGCGTATCGGGCCGCTGGAGTCCATCACGACCGGGCACGCCCGGAAACGAGGGCATCCCTCGGGGGCCCGTGACGGGCCATCCCCAGGGCTGCGCCGGTGGGGTTGCAAACAAGGGGCGTTTGTCGCCCGGGCCGGATCCCGGCACAATCGCGAACCGTGTTCCCGGCTTCCTCGCTCGCCTGGCCGTCCCCATGCCCGTGCCGCCAATCCTGCCGCCGCCGGTCATGCTCGGGGCCCTCACCCTCTGGTCCCCCGACGTCGAACTTCAGCGGAAGCTGATCGTCGCCCTCGTCGCCTGGGTGGTGGCCTCGATCACGCTGCCCCGCGGCCGTCGGCAGCTGGCGGTCTGGCCGCTCGTGCTGATGGCTCTGGCGCCGCTCCCCTTTCTGGCGTCGCTGATCTTCCCGGAGTCGCCCGACGCGCCCGTCCTCGCCGTCGACGGCACGAGGTTTTTCCTGCTGGCCTCGCTCCTGCAGTCACTCCTGCTCGTGGTCGTCGTGTCGCTCTGGGAACGATTCGCGAAGCCGATCCCGCAGATCTTCCTCGATGTCTTCCGCTGGCTGATGCTGGCGACGGCCCTGGTCGCGATCCTCTACGAGTCGGGCGTCAATGCCGGCAATCTGTTTACCGGCTCGGCACTTGTCACCGCCGCCCTCGGCTTCGCCCTCAAGGACACACTTGGCAATGTGTTTTCAGGGCTGGCGATCCACGCCGAGCACCCGTTCGAGGTGGGGGATTGGATTCAATACGACCAGAATCAGGCCCACATTGGTCGCGTGGTCGAGATCAACTGGCGGGCCACAAAGGTGATCACCCTCGACGAGGCCTACGTGATCATCCCCAACGGCCAACTCGCGCAGGCCTCGATCCGCAACTTCACCAAGCCCGAACCATGGTCGCGGCGGTCGCTGTTCGTGATCACCCCCTATCACGTCCCGCCGCAACGGGTGCAGGCGATCATCCTCGAGGCGATCCGGGGGAGCTTCGGAGTCTTGGAGCATCCAGCCCCCTCGGTCGTCACCAACGACTTCAAGGAACGCGGCGTCGAGCACTGGGTCCGCCTGTTCACGACGGAGTTCGACAAGCGTGACCGGGTCGACGGCATGGCCCGCGACCGCATCTGGTATGCACTGTCGCGTTACGGCATCGAGATTCCGGTGGCGACCCATGCCGTGCGGCTCACCGAAGTGCCGGCGGCCGTGCCGGAGGCGGCGGACGCGGTGATCGAGCGGAGGATCGAGTCGCTGGGCCGCGTCGGCCTGCTCGACTCCCTCGATGCCGGGCAGGTCCGTCGGCTTGCGACCGGCAACGCGGAGCGGTTGTATGCTGCGGGCGAGCAGGTCGTGCGGCAGGGCGCGGCCGGCGACAGACTGTTCGTGATCCTGTCGGGAAGCGTGGAGGTGAGCGCGCGGGAGGGAGAGAAGCCCGCGGTCCGCCTGGCCGTGCTCGGCCCGGGCGACTATTTCGGCGAGATGTCGCTGATGACCGGCGCGGCTCGCACGGCGACGGTCACGACGCTCCAGGAAACACGGCTGCTCGAGGTCTGCAAAGATTCGTTCGGACGCATCCTGGTGGAGAAGCCGGGGCTCGTCGAACAGGTCGGCGCGGCGTTGCGTGAACGGCTCGCCAGCCGGTCACGGGCGATCGCGGTGCAGGAGTCGCTGCCGTCGGAGCCGGCCCAGGACATCTTCGCCAGGATCCGCGATTTCTTTGCGATGTGATGTGCCCGTTCGGGCCGGAAGGAGTTACCGCCATGAAAGTCGAACTGCTCAGTTCCAGCATCCCCCCCTCCGAGTCGCAGTTTCTCGTCGGCTTTCTCGTCAACGATGAGGTTGCCATCGACGCGGGACCCCTCGGCCTGCTGGCCGACCTCCGCAAGCAGGAGCGGGTGCGGCACGTGTTCATCACCCACGAGCACATCGACCACATCGCCACACTGCCGATCTTCCTGGAAAACGTCTACGAGCCGGGCCCGGACTGCGTCGAACTGCTCGCGGTCGAGGACGTGCTCGATTTCATTCACCACGACATCTTCAACGGCCGAGTCTGGCCCGACTTTTTCGCACTCTCGACCGGCGCGGATCGCTTCGTCCGCGGCACGCCGCTGGTACTCTGCGAGCCGGTCGTCCGTGCGGGGCTGACGGTCACGCCGATTCCCGTGTCGCACTGCGTCGACACGCTCGGGTTTCTCATCGACGACGGCCGGGCTGCAGTCGCGATTCCCTCCGATACGGGGCCGACCGATGCAATTTGGAACCACCTCCGGCAATGTCCGAGGCTCGATGCGGTGTTTCTCGAGGTCAGCTTTCCCAACGCCCACGCCGAACTGGCGTTCACGACCGGTCACCACTGTCCGGCGACATTCGCCGCAGAGGTTACGAAACTCGGCCGCGACGTCCGCTGGATCGTGGTCCATCGCAAGTCGCGGTATGCGGACGAGATCACTCGCGAACTGGAGGCCCTGCGGCTGCCCAACGTCGAGTTCGTCAAGCCCGGCATGGTCTACGAATTCTGAGATCGCGTGCGGGCATCCACCGCGACAGCCGCTCGCGCGTGATCCGGATCAGCTGGCCGAGAATTTCTGCCGCGAAACCTTCTTCCGCTCGTTTTCCGAGAGCAGGATCTTGCGGAGCCGGATGACGGTCGGCGTGACCTCCACGAGTTCGTCGTCCTCAATGTATTCAAGCGCCTCCTCGAGCGACATCCGCCGTGGCGGCTTCAGGAGGATGTTGCGGTCGCTGCCCGAGGCCCGCATGTTCGTGAGCTTCTTTTCCTTGGTCGGGTTCACGGTCATGTCGTCGTTCCGGGCGTTCTCACCGCAGATCATGCCCTCGTAGACCTCGTCGCCGGGCTCGATGAAGAGATCGGCCCGCTCCTGCAGGCCGTCGAGGCCGAAGGCCACCGCCTTGCCCGGCACCATCGAGATCAGCACGCCGTTGGCGCGGCCCGCCACATCCCCTTCCATCGGCCGCCAGGCCTCGAAGCGGTGATGCATGATCGCCGTGCCCTGCGTGGCGTTGAGCACCCGCGTGCGGAGTCCGATCAGACCCCGGGCGGGAATCGAGAACGTGGCGTGGGCAAACTCACCCCGCGAGCCCATGTGCTTGAGCTGGCCGCGGCGGGAGCCCGTGAGCTCCATCACGGGTCCGAGCTTGTCGTGGGGCACCTCGACAACGAGTGTCTCGAACGGCTCCATCGTCACGCCGTTTTCCTTGTGAAGGATCACTCGGGGCTTGCCGACCGAGACCTCGAAGCCCTCGCGTCGCATCGTCTCAATAAGCACGGAGAGATGGAGGAGGCCGCGGCCCGCGACGGCGAACTGCTCCGTACCCGCGATCGGCTCCACGCGGAGGGCTACGTTGCGTTCTAGCTCCTTCATGAGCCGGTCGCGGAGGTGCCGAGTGGTGAGAAACTTGCCCGCGCGGCCGACCAGCGGAGAGGTGTTGATGCCGAACACCATCGAGAGCGTCGGCTCATCCACCGAGAGCCGTGGCAGCGGGCGGGGGTCGGCCGCGTCGCAGATCGTGTCGCCGATCTCGACGTCTTCGATGCCGCTCACGGCCGCGATGTCGCCGGCCGCCACCTGCTCCACATCCACGCGGCCGAGTTTGTCAAACACCTGCACGCCGACGAGCTTCGCCGGCACGAGGCTGCCCGACGCCGTCGACCGCACCACCGGCGATGCCTTGCTGAGCGTGCCCGACTCCACGCGGCCGATCGCGATCCGGCCTACGTAGTCGGTCCAGCCGAGCGTGGTCACAAGCATCCGCAGCGGCGCTGTCGGATCGACGAGCGGGCCGGGAATCTTCTCGAGCACGAGGTCGAGCAGCGGCTGCATCGTGCCCTCGCGCACGGCCGGGTCATGGGAGGCATAGCCGCCGCGGCTGGAGGCATACACGAACGGGAAGTCGGCGAGGTCGTCGTCGGCGCCCAGTTCGAGGAACAGGCCGAGAATCTCATCGAGCACCTCCAGCGGCCGGGCGTCGGGGCGGTCGATCTTGTTGACAACCACCACCGGCCGCAGCCGGCACTCGAGCGCCTTGGAGAGCACAAATCGCGTCTGGGGCATTGGCCCCTCGGCAGCATCGACAAGCACGAGAGCCCCGTCGGCCATCCGCAGCACCCGCTCCACTTCACCGCCGAAGTCGGCGTGGCCGGGGGTGTCCATGATGTTGATCTTCGTGCCCTTCCACTCGACCGCGATGTTCTTGGCGAGGATCGTGATCCCGCGCTCCTTCTCGAGGTCGTTCGAGTCGAGCATTCGCTCGGAGAGCTGGCTGGCGCGATACTGCCCGCTCTGCTGGAGAAGGCAGTCGACGAGCGTGGTCTTGCCGTGGTCGACGTGGGCGATGATCGCGATGTTGCGGATATCGGTGCGGCGAATGCCGGGGGGCGCGGTCTGGCCGGGAGCGGCATTCTGGCCGGGAGCGGCATTCTGGACAGGGGGCGCGGAAGCCATGGTCTGGAGGCCGCGGCGGGAAGCCGTCGGCATGAGGGGGGAGGAGACGAGCTGTTCTGAAATCCGATGATTCAGGAAGCCCGCATCGTAGCATAGAGCCGATCGATGAGTGCGGCCGGCGTGTCAGACTCTTCCGCGATCACGGCCGCCGCCCGCATCCCGGGCGATTTCGTTTCGGCCAGGCCGAGCGCCGCCCGGCTCGCGGCGGCGAGAGCGCCGGGGCCGGCGAACACGGCGACGAGTTCATCGCCCCCGAGCCGGGCCAGGAGAAGCGGCCCGGCTGCCGTCAGCCGTAGCGCGTGGGCCGCCGTGGCGAGTACCGAGTCTCCGGCGAGGAAACCGTGTTGCTCGTTCACAGCCTTGAGGCCCACCACGTCGCAGATCACGACGGCGACCGGCCGGGTGCCGCCCGTGGCAAGCAGCGAGTCGAGCATCCGCTGCAACTCCCCGCGCGGTGCGAGGCCGGTCACGTAATCAAGAGCGGCCATGAGCCCGCGGTCACCGGCGAGGAAAAAATGGAGACGAAGGGGATCGAACCCTCAACCCCCGCCTTGCAAAGGCGGTGCTCTCCCAATTGAGCTACGTCCCCGATGCGTGTAACGCCGCGGGTTGCCACGGCCGGAAGTGAAACACAAATGCGCGCGCCAAGAGTCGAACTTGGGACCTCTACCTTATCAGGGTAGCGCTCTAACCAACTGAGCTACGCGCGCGGTCGTCAGTCGAGGATCGGCGATGCCGACCGTCGTTGACCTCGGAAAGTGTAAAAGTCGGCCGGGCGAAGTTCAAAGGGGACGCGCAGTCGCCGGGTGTTGGCGGCTCCGGGGGAAAAATGGCGCTGGCGCCGACGGTGGTTCCGGATAGGTTGCTGGTCTTCATATTCGCCAGTGAGGAATCACACCATGTCTTTGCATTGTTCTCGGTTCAACGTCATCCGAGGGTTTGTCCTGGGTCTCGCGACGGCGTCCCTCGCCACCCGGGTTGCCAGCGCTGCTCCGCCCACCGCGGAGGGGGCTCTCGTCCTCACGCCGCGGCAGAAGAACGTCGATTACTCATCTCCCTCCGCGGCCGAGGCCGGGCAGGCCACGATCAAGCAGGAGAAGGAAGGGGGCGTGAGCGCCCTGGTGGTGCGTGGGCCCTCGGGCGAGGTACTGCGGGCCTTCGCCGACACCGATGGCAATCGTGTCGTCGACCGCTGGAGCTATTACAAGGACGGCGTGGAGATCTACCGCGAGATCGACTCCGACAAAGACACGAAGCCTGACGAGTATCGTTGGCTGGCCGGAGCCGGCAGTCGCTGGGGTGCCGATCAAAACGGTGACGGTGTGATCGACACATGGAAGGTGATCTCCGCGGAAGAGGCAACCGCTGAGGTCGTCGCCGCGATCCGCGACCGCGACGCCGGCGCGTTTGCGAGGCTGCTGCCCACCAAGGATGACCTGCAGGCAGCCGGGTTTGGCGGCGAGCAACTCACGGAGCTCATCACCCGCGTGGCGGCAGCCCCTGCGGCTTTCGCCGCGATGGCTAGTAAGCAGAAAGAGATCGGTGCCGACGCCAGTTGGGCCAGCATGCTCACGCCTCAGCCGCCGGGCACCCTGCCTGCCGGCACGAACGGACTCACGAAGGACGTGGCCGCATACGACAATGTCGTCGCCCTGGTCGAAAGCAAGCAGGGCAACGGGCAGGTGTTCGTCGGATCGCTGGTGAGGTGTGGCGATGCGTGGCGGCCAGTCGATGCCCCGCAGCTCGCTGGCGGGTCGGGCGACATGGGTGATGCCTATAGTTTTCTCTCGCCGCGCTCGACGGGCGGCGACGCTGGTCCGGGGACGGGCGATGTCGCCGAGCATCTCAAGCCGCTATTGGCGAAGCTCCGCGAGATCGAGGGCAAGATGCCGTCGGCCGATCCGGTCACGCGGAAGGGCTTGGCGGAGCAATACATCGGCCTGCTTGAGCAGACGGTCGCTGCGGCCGCCGACAACGACAAGCGATTCTGGACAAACCAGCTCGTGGAGACGCTCGCGGCCTACGTGCAGGAGGGCTTGTTTCCCGACGGCATCACGAAGTTGGAGGCTGTCGCCGCGGCGGTGAAGGGCGACGACGCCATGTCGGCCTTTGTCGCGTTTCGGCTGATCCAGGCGAAGTATTCGGTCGGCATTGAAAAGCCCAATGCCGACGGTGAGGCCCTTCAGAAGAGCTGGTTCGAGGATCTGCAGACGTTCGCCGACACGTATCCGAAGGCGCCGGAGTCGGCCGAGGCGCTCCTGCAACTCGCCTTCCGCGACGAGTTTGAGGGACGAGACCAGGACGCCATCGAACGCTACCGGGGAATCGCCGAGAGCTTCCCCGACACGCCCCAGTCACGGAAGGCGGCTGGTGCCGTCCGTCGGTTGGAGAGCGTTGGCAAGCCGTTGGCGTTGGCGGGTTCGACCGTTGACGGCAAGCAGGCATCGGTGGCCGCATTCAAGGGCGTGCCCGTGCTCGTGCACTATTGGTCGACGGAATGCGAGCCCTGCAAGGTCGATCTCGCACAGATTCGCGAACTGCAGGTGAAGTATGGCGGCAAGAAGGTTGCAGTGATCGGCGTGGCTCTCGACAGTGACAAGGCAAAGCTCGCGAAGTTTCTGCAGTCCAAGCCGCTGCCGTGGCCGCAGATTCACGAGCCGGGCGGCCTCGACAGCCGTCTTGCCGAGGAGTTTGGCGTGTTAGCGCTCCCCACGATGGTGCTCGTCGGAGCGGATGGCAACATCGTCGACCGGAACGTCTCGATCACCGACCTCGAACGCAAGCTCGACGAACTCACCGGCAACACCAAGGGGCCGTGAATCCGCTGGCTGAACGGCCCGGGGCGATGAGAGCGCATTCGACGCACGTGGATCGCCGGCTCGGGGGCGGCAAAAGTCTCGTCGCAGGGGCGAGGATACGCCCGACGCTCCTCGAGCGTTCGCCAATCCCTTTGCCTCTCGTCAGGAAGCCCCAAGCGCTAGCGCGGGGAATGCGGGTCGCATCGAAACAATACCGGATTAGTT
>CAMBPQ010000070.1 GCA_945869735.1 Planctomicrobium piriforme | reverse complement strand
CACCGGCGGTGACATGCTCGCCGCCGGGGGATTTTGCTCCAGGATGCTCGGGTGGCCGACTGGGAAATTGCTCGTGAGTCGCAAAGATTCCCCGGCGTCTGCGCGTGCCACCCCCGGCTCCTCACGATCGGGAATCGGGTGGGTCACCGGGGGTGTTACTTCCCGTCAGGAAGCCCCAAGCGCGAACGTGGGGTATCCGGGTCGCATCGAGACGGTGCCGGATTGGTTCGCCCGCGGACGCTCAAAGGCCTGGTGGCTCCCGCTCCACAAAACCCGTCCAAACCACAGATGTGATCGCCCTGCGCGGCGGCCGTTTACCGCTCTGCCCATGAAAACCCCGGATGGACCAGAAAGAAGAGCGATGTTTACGATTGACGCCCATCTCGACCTCTCCATGAACGCTATGGAGTGGAACCGCGACCTACGGCTCACTGCCGCGGAGATCAACGCCCGCGAGCGGGCCCGCGGCCTCACCGACAAGCCCGATCGGGGCACCGCCGTGGTGTCGTTCCCAGATCTGCGGCGGGGCCAGATCGGACTGGTCGTCGCCACCCAGATCGCCCGCTACGTCGCCCTCGACAATCCGCTCCCTGGCTGGAACTCACCCGAGCAGGCCTGGTCGCAGACGCAGGCGCAGCTCTAGTGGTATCGCACGATGGAGCAGGCGGGCGAGCTCGTGCAGATCGCGGGCCGGTCTGGGCGAGCCACAACAACTGCCGGGCGCTGGTGGACCACAACCGGCAGTTTTCCGACGAGATGATCAGGGCCCTCATGCGGCACGAGGTGCGATTGGAAGGCCGTGGGCGTGGAGCCTCCCGACACGACTTCCCGGCAGAGCCCGTGGCGGTCGAACAAGTCAATGGCCTCTTGCAGTTTTGAGGCGACGGTGGCGAGCGGGGCAGCCTGCGCGAGATTCGCAAGCCTCTCAGCCGTTGGCACGCCTGTCCGCCCCTTGCCCACATCCAGATCGACCAGCACACCGATCGTCACGCCAGCCGCCTGGGCCGCCGCGGCCACCGCGTCGATCGCGTCGATGGTATCGAGAGCCACTCGCACGGTCGCAGCGCGGCCAAGCATTGCGAGCCGCTGCGTACGGGCGGGATCGACAGTCGGATATGCCACGAGGATGTCGGCCAAGCCTCCATCGAATGCAGGCAACAGTGCCTCCGCCTCGCCGACCTTCGCAACCGTCAGCCCGCAGGCCCCCGCCGCCAACTGCAGCCGAGCAATCTCGACGCTTTTGGGGGTTCGTGTGCGGCCGCACGGCGAAATGGTGAGCGCTCGCGTACGCGGCCACACTCATAGTACTGCGATGGACGCGAGCTGCATCGACGACACGCTGGGGTCGCTACGGAGTCGACGGTGTGGGGATGAGAGGCAGTGCTTCTGGAGAGATTATGGTGGATGGAGTTTTCTCTGGCGATCCGTGCCACGAACGCACGCTGCCGCCACGAGGTATCATCTGGTAATGCCTTCGGACGACCCAGACCTGAACGTATCCCGCCCTCGGACGTGCGCCGTGGTGGTCATGGGCGTCTGTGGTGCGGGGAAGACAGAGATCGGCAGGCGGTTGGCCGCAGCCCTTCAGTGGACCTTCCGCGACGCCGACGATTTTCATTCGCCCGAGAACGTCGCGAAGATGAGGGCCGGAGTGCCGCTCGTCGATGCCGATCGCTGGCCGTGGCTCGACGCCCTGGCCCGGGAGCTGCGGGATGCCGTGGCGGGCCGTGGCAATTTCGTTCTGGCATGCTCCGCTCTTACCCGCCGGTACCGTGACCGGCTCGGCCTCCCTCATTCCTCTATCCGCCTCGTGCACCTCGATGACGCGAGTGACGTGATCCGGCGACGGATGGAGCAGCGCACTGCTCACTTCATGCCGATCGCACTGCTCGACAGCCAACTGAAACTGCTGGAACGACCCGGGGCGGACGAGCGGCCGATCGTCGTGGATGTGGCCGGCAATCCTGACTCGATCGTGGACGCGATTCTGGCGGCACTCGAATGATCATCGCGTTCTGAGGGCCACCCGGCATTGTGCGGGCCGAGGAATGGCGACCGCGGCTGCTAGCGCTCGTCGAAAAACCCGACTGCCAGGATGGTGCCCGCCAGCTGTGAATCCCGCCTCTCGACGACGCTCACGAGCGCCCAGTCAGGAAGCCCCAAACGCGGGGAATACGCCTTTCACCTCGTCCACCGTCAGGAAGAACCCTGCCGACGGCGGAAGTCGGTGAGAGCGGCCGCATCCCTGGCCAACTTGGTCTCAAGCTCCGCGAGTTGGGCCCGCTCCTTCGCCACGACCGCCTCGGGGGCACGTGCGGCAAACTTCTCGTCGGCGAGTTTTGCCTGCTTGGCGCGAATGAAGCCCTCCGTCTTCTCGTTTTCCTTGACGAGCCGCGCGATCTCGGCATCGATATCGACCAAGTCCGCGAGATCGACAAATACGTCGCAGCCCGCGGCCGATGCCGTCGCGGCCGCCGGCGGCGCCGACGCATCGGGGCCCAGCGCCGTGATCCCGACTGCCGCCATCGACTCGATCGCCGGCCGCATCGGATCCAGGAGCGTCGCCACGTCGCCCGCCGCGCGGATCGCGACCGTGAGCCGTGTCTTCGGCGGCACGTTTTGCCGGGCACGAATCTCACGGATCGCCGCGACGACCGCAATGAACGAGCCGAACTGGTTTTCGGTGCGGGGGTCGATCCAGGCCGCCGGGGGTGCGGGCCATCGCGCCACCATCAGCGACTCCGGCAGCGGCTTGTCCGACTCGTCCCAGGGCATGCGGCGATCGCCGGCCGCCTCGCGGAGGTGCTGCCAAATCTCCTCCGTCACGAACGGCATGATCGGATGGAGCAGCCGGAGGATCGTGTCGAGCCCCACCAGGAGCATCGTTTGCGCCTGGTGTCGGTGCGCGGGATCGGCGAGCCGCGGCTTGCAGAGCTCGAGGTAGGCACTGCAGAACTCATCCCACGCGAAAGCGTACAGAATCCGCGTGGCCTCGGCGAAGCGATACTCGTCGATCGCCTGTGTGGCCTCGCGGGTGACACTCGCCAGCCGGCTCAGCAGCCAGCGGTCGGCCAGTTCCAGCGACACCGGATCGGACAGCCCGCGTTGGGTGTCGACAGGCGGTCCGTCGTTCTCGCCACCGGCGGCATCGAGGCTCATGAGCACGAACCGCGTGGCGTTCCAAAGCTTGTTGGAGAAGTTCCGGCCCGATTCGAACTTCTCGCTCACCGCCGGCCCGCGGGGCAGGGCGAGGTCGGCCTCGGCGCTGGCCCATTGCGTGCGAAAGGGCTTCGCACACTTCGGACAGTCGATCCGCGGCTTCACGCGATTCTGCACCGTCTGCTCAATCAGCTGACCGCATGCCGGGCACTGAAACTCGACCGGCATCCGGACGTCCTGCGTCTCGGTCGCCATGCTCGCCAGCGCGAAGCGGAGTGCGTCGGCGCCGAGGGTGTCGATCACGTCCACCGGATCGACACCGTTTCCCTTGCTCTTGCTCATCGTCTCGCCGTAGCGGTCGAGGATCTTGGGGTGGATGTAGACCTCGCTGAACGGAATCTCGCCCGTGTCGAACACCCCCATGATCACCATCCGCGCCACCCAGAGCGTGAGGATGTCGCGACTCGTGACGAGCACGCTGGTCGGATAGAAGGTGGCGAGATCGGCGGTCTGCCGCGGCCAGCCGAGCGTCGAGTGAGGCCAGAGCGCCGACGAGAACCAGGTGTCGAGCACGTCGGGATCCCGCGTGAGTTGCCTGCCCGCGACCGTCTCCGTGGCAAGCGACTCGTCGGAAGAGCAGACGAACCAGCCGTCCGCTTCGTCGCTCCGCCATGCCACCGTGGCCCTGTCACCGAACGCCTGCCGCAGGTCGGCTTCCGTCACACCTGTCACGTGCCAGATCGGAATCCTGTGGCCCCACCAGAGCTGCCGGCTCACCGGCCAGTCACGCTTCTCGGAGAGCCAGTCAACGTAGCTCTTCGCATACCGCTCGGGCACGATCCGCACGCGGCCGCCCGTCACGGCGTCGAGCGCCGGCTGGGCCAGTTCGTCCATCCGGATAAACCACTGGTCGGCGAGGTAGGGCTCGATGGGCGTCTTGGAGCGGTCGGAGTGGGCCAGCTCAATCACGCGGTCTTCGACCAGCACGAGCTGCCCCGCGGCCTCGAGGTCGGCCACCACCTTTTTCCGGGCCTTATGCATCGTGAGGCCCGCGTAGGGCCCGGCCTCGGCGTTGAGCGTGCCATCGGGGTTGAGAATGTTGAGCATGGGCAGGCTGCGCCGCTTGCCGACGTCGTAGTCGTTGGGATCGTGCGCGGGCGTGATCTTCACACAGCCCGAGCCCAGCTCCGGCTTGGCCCACTCGTCAGCTACGAGTGGGATCGCGCGGCCCAGCAGGGGAAGCCTCACGTGGCGGCCGGCGTGCGCCATCGTGGCAAGCCTCTCGAGCGTTGGCAGGAGGTCGCGGCGGCGGGCGGCGAACTCGTCGAGTTGGGCGTCGATCTCCGGCTGCTCCTTCGCCGACGCCGTCGCCCGCTTTTGACGAACGGCGGCCTCGGCCGCTTCGAGGGCGGCGGCAGGGGAGGGGTGCACCGCAACCGCTGTGTCACCAAGCAGCGTCTCGGGCCGCGTGGTCGCCACCGTCACGCTGGCCGGTTCCCCCGGCTTCGGATCGATGACGTCGTAGCGGATATGCCAGAAATGGCCCTTCACTTGCTCATGAAAGACCTCGTCGTCGCTGACGGCCGTCTGAAGGAACGTGTCCCAGTTGACGAGCCGCTTGCCGCGGCGGACGAGCCCCTTCTGAAAGAGGCGGAAGAAGGCCTCGCGGACGGCAGCCGCGCACTGGTCGTCGAGCGTGAAGCGAACGCGGTCCCAGTCGCAGCTCGCACCGAGATCGCGGAGCTGACCCAGGATTCGTTTTTCGTACTGCTCCTTCCAGGCCCAGATTCGCTCGACGAGTTTCTCGCGGCCGAGGTCATGCCGTGAGAGTTTCTCCTCCTCGAGCAGCCGCCGCTCCACCACCGCCTGGGTGGCGATGCCCGCGTGGTCGGTGCCGGGCATCCAGAGCGTGAGGAAGCCCTGCATCCGGCGTGTACGGACAAGCACGTCCTGCAGCGTGTTGTTGAGCGCATGGCCGAGGTGGAGCGCACCGGTGACGTTCGGCGGCGGGATCACCACCGAGTAGACGCGACGGCCGGCCTCCGGCTCCGCATGCCACAAGCGGTGGGTGTCCCAGAGAGTGCGGCAACGGGCCTGCGCGGCCTTGTGGTCGTATTGCTTCGGCAGTTCGTGCATGGTGGCAAAAAGCGGGAGGGTGAGAGGCCAGCGGTTTCAGGCGGTTACAAGCGTAATCGACAGAGGTGTATTGCCGGCTCGGGGGCGGCAAAAGTCTCATCGCCCTGGGCCGCGGCGGCCCGACGCTCCTCGAGCGTTCGCCAACCCTCGTGCCTCCCTCGTAGGTGTCATCTCGACGCATCCACCTCAAGGAAGATGCTCTGTAGCAGACAGGGCGCAGCCGCTGCCAGAGGAGCCACCCGTCCCGCCGTTGGCTCTTAGAGCGCCCGGCGGTGTTTGCTGCGGGGAACCTTGCGGACCACGGTCGCGGCCGCGGCCGCACCGCTCTCCGGCTTCGGGGCCTCCTGACGCGAGCGGCCTTCGCGACGAGGTCCGGCACCGCGGCCCGCCTGCGGGCGACCGCGGCCTTGGCCACTTCTTTGCCCACGTCCGCGGGATGGACGACCTTCCCCACGCCCGCCGCCACCGCGCTGGTCTTCGGCGGCAGCCGCCGCGTTCCAGGCAGGCGGCTCGTTCCGCTGCGGGATAGCCCGCCGCAGCAGCCGCTCGATCGCCGCCAGCCGCGGCCGCTCCTCGTGGTCGCAGAACGACACCGCCGCGCCGGTCAGGCCCGCGCGGCCGGTCCGGCCGATGCGATGGACGTAGGTCTCCGGCTCGTGCGGGAGTTCGTAGTTGACGACGTGCGACACTTCGTCGACGTCAATGCCGCGGGCCGCGATGTCGGTGGCGATCAGCACCGGCGGCTGCGGAGACTTGAACGCCGCGAGCGCTCGCTCCCGCTGCCCCTGCGACTTGTTGCCATGGATCGCCGCGGCAGAGATGCCCGCCTTGTCGAGGTCGCGGTGGAGCTTGTCGGCACCGTGCTTCGTCCGCGTGAACACGATCACGCGGCCGGTCGCCTCTCCGCGGAGCAGCTCCACGAGCTTCGCCCTCTTGTCTGCCTTCGAGACGAAGTACACCGACTGCGTCACCGTGTCGGCGGGGGTGGTCTGCGGAGTAGTCTTCACTTCGAGCGGCTCGCAGAGAAAGTCGGACGCGAGCTCGCGGACCTCAGCGGAGACCGTGGCAGAGAACAGGAGTGTCTGCCGGTCGGTCGGGAGCATGCCGATGATCTTGCGGATCGGCTGGATGAATCCCATGTCGAGCATCCGGTCGGCCTCGTCGAGCACCAGAAACTCCACCGCGCGGAGGTCGACCAGCCGCTGGCCGATGAGGTCGAGCAGCCGGCCGGGAGTAGCCACGAGCACATCGACACCACGCTGCAGAGCGGTGGCCTGCGGCCGTTGGCTGACGCCGCCGTAGATGACTGCCGCCGAGAGATTGGCGAAGCGTCCGTAGGCTTTGAAGCCCTCCAGAATCTGGCTGGCGAGTTCGCGTGTCGGGGCAAGCACCAGGGTGCGGCAACGCTTCGGGGCAGCCCGCCGTGGGGTGGCGAGCATCCGCTCGATGAGCGGCAGGGCAAAGGCGGCCGTTTTGCCGGTGCCGGTCTGGGCACAGCCGATCAGGTCGCGACCGGCCAGGATCGGGGGTACCGCCCGCGACTGGATCGGCGTGGGTACGCTATAGCCCTCGGCGGCGAGCGCCCGGAGCAGCAGTTCCGTCAGCCCGAGATCGGCGAACGGGTTTGAGGAAGCGGTGGAAGTGGGAGCAGTATTCAAGACGGTGGTCCTTTGTACGGATGGTGGGAAAACAAAAGCCCGGAGGCGGGGCCGCACGAATGCGGTGATCCTGACGATGGATCACCGCCTGCCAAGCGGCATGAAACTCACGCGAGTCAGGACAGGTCGCCTGCCAACGCGGAGAGGCCGCTTCGAGAGATGCGATCGCGGCTGAGGGGCCCGACACAAGGTTAGGCACAGCCATCATCGATTCCGAACAACCGAAAGTGTACCACGCCGCCCGCGGCAGGGCAATGTGATTCTTCTGCTCCTTTTATTGCGACAGAAAGTAGTGGAAGGAATCGGCGAGGGCCAGCCAACTGGCCTCGATGACGTTTTCGCTCACGCCCACCGTGCCCCACACGCTCTCGCCGTCGGTGCTCTCGATCGACACGCGGACCTTGGCGGCCGTCCCCTCCTGGGCATTGATGACGCGGACCTTGTAGTCGAGCAGATGCATCCGCGCGAGCGCTGGATAGGCGACTTCCAGCGCCTTGCGGAGGGCCGCGTCGAGCGCGTTGACCGGGCCGTCTCCCTCGGCCACCTCATGCCGGTGCGTGCCGCTCACGAGCAACTTCACGGTGGCCTCCGTTCGCACATCGCGGCCGTCGTGGCTCTCCACGGCGACGTGGTAGCTCTCCTTTTCGAATCGCGAAATGAACGTGCCGGCACACCGCTCGACCAGCAGGTCGAACGACGCCCCGGCCGCCTCGAACTGCCAGCCCTCGTTCTCCAGACGGCAGATCTCGGTGAGCACCTTGTCGAGCAGAACCCGATCGTTTTTGACGTCGGCCCGCGTCACCATGGCGGCGATGTTGGAACGGCCTGAGAGTTCGCTGACGAGAATCCGCCGCGAGTTGCCCACGGCCTCGGGGGAAATGTGCTCGTAGGATTCGGTCGCCTTGGCAACCGCGTGGACATGCATGCCCCCCTTGTGTGCGAAGGCGCTCGAGCCCACGAACGGCTGACCGGGCCGATACGACATGTTGGCCGTCTCGTAGACGAACCGCGAAAGTTCCGTGAGATGGGCCATGCCCGTGCCCGCGAGCACGCGATGGCCGCTCACCTTGAGGGCCAGGTTCGCGACCACGGAGATCAGGTCGGCGTTGCCACACCGTTCGCCGAGTCCATTGATCGTGCCCTGCACCTGCACGGCACCGGCCGCCACGCCGGCCAGCGAGTTTGCGACCGCCAGATCGCAGTCGTTGTGGCAGTGGATCGCGACGGCCGTGGGGCAGCCAGCCACGTCGAGCGCCGAGATCGCCTCGCGAACCAGCGTTGCGACCTCGTCGGGGAGCGTGCCGCCGTTGGTGTCGCAGAGCACGATCCGCGTGGCGCCCGCGCGAGCCGCGGCCACGATCGTGTCGCGGGAATAGTCGCGGTCGAGCTTCCAGCCATCGAAGAAGTGCTCGGCGTCGTAAAAGACCTCGCGGCCCGCCTGTTTCAGATGGCCAACCGTGTCGGCGATCATCGCGAGGTTTTCCTCGCGCGACACCCCGAGCACCTCGGTGACGTGAAAGACCGACGTCTTGCCGACGATCGTCACGACCGGGGTACCGGCGTCGAGCAAGGCCTTCATGCCGGGATCGTCGGCGGCGGTCATGCCCCGTCGGCGGGTCATCCCAAACGCGCAGACCTTTGAATGCCTGAGGGTGAGGGCCAGCACCCGCTCGAAATACTGCGCGTCCTTGGGATTGGAGAGCGGATAGCCCCCCTCGATGAAGTCGACGCCGGCCTCGTCGAGCCGCCGGGTGATGGCAACCTTGTCCTCGAGGGAAAAGTTGACGCCCTCGCCCTGGGAGCCGTCGCGGAGCGTAGTGTCGTAGATTTCGATCGTGCGCACGGGCCACCGTCCGGAGGAAAGCGGGCGGGCCCGGGAGACGGGCCGCGCACCGAGAACCGCCCTAGCCTAGTCGGACGGCCTCCGCACCGGAATCGGTGGGGGAGGAACCGGGCCGGAACCGTCGCCCGGACCACGGTCCCGCCATCGCCGCGGTCGCCACCCGCATTCCCATCGCTCTCGCTCCCGGCTTCTTGAGGGCACCGCCTCCCGTCAGGAAGCCCCAAGCGCGAGCGCGGGGAATCCGCTCCCCAACCCGCACAGCCGTCTACGCCAGCCCACGCAAGCGCCCAAGTTCCGCGTGGAACCGCTCGTTGCCCACGAGCCCCTCGCCGTCGGCGCTGAACTCGGGCTTGAGCCGGTCGAGAAAAAACATCTCCACCTCACCCTTGCCCTTGACCTCGATCCGGCCGCGGGACGTGCATTCAAACCAGGGGGCGACCAACCGGTGGGTGGCCTCCGAGATGTTGATCCGTCCGGGTTCGCCGCGGCTTTCCATCCGGCTGGCAGTGTTCACCGTGTCGCCCCAGAGGTCGTAGAGAAACCGCTGCTCGCCGATGACGCCAGCCACGAGCGGCCCGGTGTGCAAACCGATCCGAATCGGAAAGAACGGCAGCCCTGCCGCCTCCCGCTCGCGGCCAGTGTCGGCGACAAACCCGCGAAGCCCAAGCGCAAAGAGCGCCGCATCGACCGGGTGTGATCGATTCGGCTCGGGAACGCCGCCGGCAGCCATGTAGGAGTCGCCGATCGTCTTGAGCTTCTCCATTCCGCAGTCGGCGAGGAGCTGGTCAAACCGGCGAAAGTAGCGCTCCAGCTCCTCGATCAGTTGCCGCGGCGACATCGTCTCAGCGGTCTTCGTAAAGCCCACGAAGTCGGTGAACAGCACAGTGACGCTGTCGAAGTACCTTGGCTCACTCTGCCCCCCTTCGGCGAGCTCGTCGGCGATCCGTCGCGGAAAAACCTTGTAGAGCAGTTCCCGTGTCTTCCGCAGGCTGGCCTCGAGCTCACTGCTCGTCTTGGCGAGGTCGCGGTGCATCTCCGCCAGTTTGGAGTTTTGCTGGAGAATGTTTTCGTACGTGGATAGCAACAGGTTGAGGAGCTGCCGGCGGGTGACGTCGAGTCGCAGCCGCTCGCCCCCATAGTCGAGTTCCAGCGGCTCACCTGGCCTGTCGCCCGAAGGATCCTGCGCGAGCAGGTGTTCGATGCGTTCAAGAATGTGGGCCGGCTCGTAGGGCTTGGTGACGTAGGCGTCGGCGCCTTCCCGAAGCCCCACGAGGATGTCGGACGTGGCGGCCAGAGCGGTCAGCATCAGGACAGGCGTGCGGCGCAGGTCGGGATCACCCTTGACGGCCCGGCAGAGGGCATGGCCGTCCATCTCGGGCATTTCAACGTCGGAGATGAGCATGGCCGGGCGATGCTCGCGAACCAGCGCAAGGGCCTCCACACCGTTGACGCCCAGATGCACGACATGGCCCCGGGCCTCGAGCGCTCGCTTGAGGACCGTCGCCTGCACCCGACTATCCTCCGCGATCACGATGGTGCATCCGCCTAAGAGTGTCATTTCAATAAGCCTACCCGCGTTCCCACGCGGCTGACGAATCGGGAAATAACCGCCCGAGAGCCGTTCGAGAGCGCATTTGACTGTGGTGGATCGCCTGCTCGGGGGCGGCAAAAGTCGCCGCTGCGCGGTCCTGCGGATTGTTGCCGGGGCGAGGATACGCCCAAGGCTCCTCGAGCGTTCGCCGACCCCCGTGCCTCCCGTCAGAAAGCCCCAAGCGCAAGCGCGGGGAATACGTTCCCCAACCCGTCCGGCTCCCCGCGACCACCGAAGTCGCCAACCGCTTTCCCATCGCTCGCGCTCCGGGCTTCTTGAGGGCACCGCATCCGTCAGGAAGCCCCAAGCGCAAGCGCGGGGAAGCGTGCGATAGCGAGTGACCTGAACCAGCAGGGGTCAAGTCCCTCTCGGGGTTCGGCGTGAACCCCGTAACCGATCGAAACTGCGTTCCCGCGAGGGGAGGTGGAGAGCATCAGGAGGTGAATGACCAGTCCGTAGGATGACAAACTCGATTCGGCCTGTCGTCGTGGCGAGCCCACTATTCCAGGGCGAAGCTCAACTGACGCCGGCGATGCCCTGCCTCAATGGGTGCAGCGAAGGGCACCAGGAAGATGGATGAGGAATGGACGGACGACCGGAAGCCAAATCGAGTCAGTGCCCTTTGGACTCCAACGGGTGAAGCACGTCGAAGAAATCCAATCGCGTTGGTGAGGGGTTGAATCGGCCGTCTGAACCATTCCCATCTTGACGGCTCTCAAACAGGGAGTGAAAGGAGGCGAATGGTTCTTGTGGCCGACTGCCTTCTTTGTCGAGCATGGGCTGTTCGGTCTGGTGACCGCCCACGCCGCGGCCGTTCAATCCTCATCGAGGTACGACCATCGACCGGAGAGCCGTGTGCGGGACATCCGCCAGCACGGTTCGGAGGGAGGGGGGCCCGAACACAATCGGGCCTTCCCACCCCTATCGGGTAGCACCCCGCTCCTCACCGCTGCGAGAGCGCATCCAACGTACGTGGATCGCCCCCTCGCCGGCGTTCCACGGAAGTCGAATGCGCTCTAGCGGTCGGGCTCGAATCCTTCGTCATCTTCAACGTCATCATCATCGAAGGCGTCGAAGGCGTCGTGCTTGCTGACCTCGGCATCCTCGTCGTAATCTTCGTCGGCGTCGTCGTCCGAATCGATCACTACCGGCCCGGTGGCATGGGGCTGGATCTTCAGCTTTCGTGGGGTCGGGTCGGGGGGCAGGGGGGCAGAGCCTGTCCGTTCAGCCCACTGATCCATCGTGATCAAGACCTCGCGGGCCTGGGAGCCAGCGTACTGACCGACCACGCCATCCTCGGCCATGAAGTCGATGAGCCGCGCTCCGCGGCCATAGCCCACGCCGAGCGCCCGCTGCAGGAGCGACACGCTCCCACGGCCCTCGCGGATCACCACTTCCACCGCCGCCTCGTAGAGATCGTCCTTGTCTTTCGGACTCGCGCCAGTCTTGACGGCGTCACCCGACGGAGCCGGCTGGAGATTCACGAGTTCTGCTGCGTACTGCGGCTCGCTCGTACCGATTGTCGCCATCACGCGGCCGATCTCCTCGTCGCTGAGATAGGTGCCCTGACCACGGAGGATCTGGCTCGTGCCCGGCGAAAGGAAGAGCATGTCGCCGTTGCCGAGCAGCCGCTCCGCGCCCATCTCGTCGAGCACGACACGGCTGTCGGTGCGGCTTGCCACCTGAAACGCGATCCTCGCCGGCAGGTTGCTCTTGATGAGGCCGGTGATCACGTCGACCGTCGGCTTCTGCGTGGCCAGGATGAGGTGGATACCGACCGCCCGGCTCTTCTGCGCGAGGCGAATGATGTGGGCCTCGATCTCCTTGCCCGCCGTCATCATCATGTCGGCGATCTCGTCGGCGATCATTACGATGAACGGCATCGTGGTGGGGATCGCGGCGGCCTCCTCCTCACTCTCGGGCCTCAGCCGCTTGAGAAGTTCGTCGCGGCCCAGGGCGTTGTATTGCGTGAGGTGCCTGACGCCGACCTTCGCGAGCAGCGCGTAACGCTGCTCCATCTTCTCGACCGCCCAGGCGAGGATTGCTTCCGCCTTCTTCATGTCGGTCACGACCGGATGCATCAGGTGCGGCAGTGACTTGTAGGGTGTGAGCTCGACCATCTTGGGGTCGATCATCAGCATCCGCACCTCGTCGGGTCGGCGCGTCATCAGCATCGAGACGATGATCGAGTTCAAGCAGACCGACTTGCCAGTGCCCGTGCGGCCGGCGATCAGAAGGTGGGGCAGGCTTGCCATGTCGACCACCATCGGATTGCCCGCCACGTCCTTCCCGAGGTAAATCGGGATCTTCATGGTCCGGCTCTTGGCCTGCGTCTCCTCGATCACCTCCCGGAGGCGGACCATCTGCCGGGTCGTGTTGGGCACCTCGATGCCGACCGAGTTCTTGCCCGGGATGGGGGCCACGATGCGGACGCTCGGCACGCGGAGTGCGATCGCCAGATCGTCGGCGAGATTCGTGATCTTTGCGAGACGCAGCCCCGCCTCCAGTTCGATCTCATATTGCGAGATCACCGGGCCCGTCTCAACCTCAACCACCTTCACCTTGAAGCCGAACTCAGCGAACGTCTTCTCCAGGACCTTCGCGCGGTCGCGGACCTCCTGCTCTTGCTGGTCGAGTTCCAGGTATTCGGTGGGCAAGAGGAGGTCAAGGCTCGGGAGTTCGTAGTCGGCCGACGGATCGGGGGAGAGCTCGAGCGCGGGCTGGAGCTTGCGGCGGCTCGACAGCGAACGGATCGGCACCAGTGGCTGCGGAGCGGCCGGTGCGGCTTCCTCCCCTGCGTCGCCGCCCAGGACGGCATCGTCGCCGGCATTCTCAACCTCGACATCCGCGGCGACCGTCACCGGAGCTTCGCGTCGCTTGACGCGGATCGCCGGCTCACCGTCGGGATCATCAAGGTCCAGGTCCGGGGCGGCATCACCGCGACCGACGAGCCGCGACCGCAGGCCCGGGAAACGGCTGGCAAGATCCATTTCGCCCGCATCGATTCTCGGGGCGTCTGCACGGCGGCGAGCCAGCCGCGTCGCCACCACGCTGCACGCCGTCGTGCAGGCCGCCGCCATGGAACTGCAGCTTCGCGCCAGCCAGAGGATCGCCGCATCGCAGGCGAGGAACAGTCCGCCAAGGGTGAGCGCCGTGACCACGATGGCCGCACCGGTGTGCGCGAGATTTGACTCGGCCAGCAGGCGGCCCATGCCGCCGACGCGTCCGCCCGGGCCCCAGAGCGGGCGACCGACCCAGTCGGGCAGGAAGAGCGCGAGCAGCGTGCAGACACCGGCGATCGCCAGGATCGCGCCGGCCGTCCGCAGAGGGAGGTCGGGCATCGCCCGCCTGCGGAGCAGCGCCACGTCGAGGGCCACCACGAATGCCACCACGCACCATGCGCCGATGCCGAAGCACTCGAAGAGCGAGCCGGCAACGGCGGCGCCGAGCAGTCCGCAGGCGTTGCCCGCCCGGGCATGCGGCGGAAAGACCCGCGATGTCGGCGGATCGCCGGCATCGAATGTCGCCAGTGCCGCCGCCAGGAAGATACAGCCGGCCAGGAGCACAAGGGACGTCAAGTCGCGAACACGGTTTCTCGTTGCCGCGACGGCCGGCGCCACAGGCTCGACGGCAGGGCGGGCCGGCGCACGAGACTGCGTCGCGAAACGTTGGGAAACGGTGCGGTCGGCGAATGCCATGACGACGGTCCTTGTCGGGAGATGGTCTCCTGCAACTCTACAGGCCGCTTCTCCGCGGGGCGGCCGCGCACGCCCCGCCGCGAGTGTCAGCCTGTTCCGATAGTGCCGAAGGAATGGGCTACGAAAGTTCTGCGGCCGGAGGGTAGGCTCGGGCACCAGCGAGAACCCCGCCCCCGCGCCGATCGCGTTTCCCGACTTCGTCCTCCTGAAGGATTCGCTGCGACTGCTCGTGCTCTCCCACGCGCTGATGGGCGCCGCCTGCCTCACCTTCGCGATCTCCGACCTCTGCATCGTGGCGCTCATCGACGGCCTGCAGCAGACCGCGGCCGCCGGCGGCACGTCACTCGGCCGCCTCCACGTCGGTGGCCTGGCAATGGCGGTCACCTACGTTTTCTGCGGTGGGCTCGCGACGGCCATGTTTGCCAGCGAAGCCGCCCGGCCCCGAGGGGCTGCCGACTGGCGGGCGAGTCTGATCTACGCTGTGGCGTGGCTCGGCGGCATGGTGGCGCTTTACACCTGCTTCGGGCTGGTCGGTGCCGTGTTTGGCAACATCCTGCAGTCGTCCCGTGGCATCCTGGCGATCGCGATGGGCGCTGGCCTGGCCCACGTCGGCCGTCACGACCTCGAAATGAGGGTCGACCGGGAGACCTTCTTGCGTCGCATCGCCGCCGCCGCGCTGATGACTGCCGCGATCGCGCTCTCCATCATCGACCTCGCCTGACCGTGGCGGGCGTGCCAACCGCTGGCCGCGATGCACCCCGTTGCAAGCCGGACCGCCGGCCCAGTCTCCGACCACTCACTCACCGCCGAGCCCGCTCTTCCGTCCGTCATCGGCGGCGCGATCGGCGTCTTCGTCGGCTGGCGGAGAGTCAGTGGGGGATCGCTTCACCTCGCGATCCATCGGCAGATGACGATAGTCGACCTGGAGAATCAGTAGTGGCATCGCCGTCGCGTCCAAGCGATCCCGTCATCGCCCCGCGGGTTCCAACTCCCGTCGAGATCGCCGCTCGTCCGTTGCAACCGCAGCAGGTGCTCCCGCATAAGATGGTTCCAAACGTCGAAGTCGTCTCCCTCGAGATGATGGAGCACCTGCGTCGCGTAGTAGTAATAAGAGAGCGGTCCGAGTGTGTCGGCGGAGAGCGGCGGGCGATGCGCCATCAGATAGTCTCGTCCTGCCTGGAGATCGGCCTCGTCCTTGTCCCAGCCGAGATACAGCCCGGCAAGAAGTCCGGCTGCGGTCATCGCATCGCTCGCGGGCCGCCCCTCCATGGAGCAAGAGCGCGAGCCGCGGGCGCCGTCGGGACCAGCCGCGACAGAGTTGACGAAGTTTTTCGCCCGCTGCAACTGTTTCGTGGAGACGCTCAAGCCTGCGAGCTGGGCGCTCCGCAGGGTGATGATCACCCACCCGGTCACCGATGGGTCGCCAGGCAATGGGCATAGGTGCTGCCGCCAAAAAAGCCGTCGCGATCCCCCTTGGCACGGACCTGATGGCTCGCGAGGTACACGAGCCCCTTCTCGAGGTCCATCCGGGGTTTTCATGGGCAGAGCGGTAAACGGCCGCCGCGCAGGGCGATCACATCTGTGGTCTGGACGGGTTTTGTGGAGCGGGAGCCACCAGGCCTTTGAGCGTCCGCGGGCGAACCACTCCGGCACCGTCTCAATGCGACCCGGATA
>CAMBPQ010000069.1 GCA_945869735.1 Planctomicrobium piriforme | reverse complement strand
ACATTATCGGACGTTGGGGAGAGGGGCGGAATCGCGGCTGATTGGCTATCCCGACCCTCATGCCCCAGCCCCCTGCCACCGTCGGAACTCGGCGGGAGCTGACAGACCGCCCGGAACCGTTGGACGCCACCTTTTGCAAGCAACTCGATACTGTGATCGTCGGCATTGCCGCGGGCCTGCGACCCGAAGAGGATGATCTTCGTGGGCTGCGCGACCGCCACCAGCCGCTCGACGGCGGCCTGCATCTTCTCGGGCGTCGGTGCCCAGATGGGCGTGCTCGCTGTGGCCATGCTCCGATGCTACCCAGGAGCATCACTACAGGCCACGGCAGCCTCACGCCGAAGTCGCCCGCGGCCGCTCCACCAGCCGGCCGCTGATGTATTACGGCGGGTTGTCGTCGGCCAGCGCCCGCACATAGCCCTCGGCCTGGCCCCGGGCCGCGATCGTTGAATCGTCCCAGCCGGCGGTGCCGCGGACGCTCGTGCCGCTCTTGCGGCGGGCCTTGGGCGCGGCCGGATCGGCCACGGAAAGCGGATCCTTATCGGGCTTGGCCACCGACTGCTTCATCTCGCAGACGAATGCTCCTCTGCGGTAGAGATCGATGTAGCCGGTCGACGTCTTGCCGTCGGGGTTCTGAAACGTGACGGCCTTGTCGAAGACGTAGCGGTTGGCCGCCTCGTCGGCCACGCTCGGCTCGGGCCGCGGCACGCCGAGCACATCGCAGAGCTCGGCGAGAAAGATCTGGTAGTTGGCCCGCTCCGCGCCGGCGCTTGTTCCCCAGCGGGCGATGAAGGCGTCCAGACCACCGGGGGTCCACTGCTCTGTCGTGCCGCTCGCTGCCACCTGGTTCATGGCGGGAAGACTACCACACCCCCGCCGTCTTGGGGGAGCGTTGCCGGGCGGTGCGTTGCCCTCGGCCGTGCTCACCGATCGCGTCAGCCAGCCGCGGAGTCGTCGAGGAACTTCCCCATCCGGCGAAACTTTTCATACCGCTCGGCCACGAGCTGGTCGCGGGGCCGCGCCGAGAGCTCCCGCAGCGACCGCGCGAGATACATCTTCAGTCGGGCCGCCATTCGCCGCGGATGCCGATGAGCGCCCCCCGCCGGCTCTTCGATCACGGCGTCGATCACGCCAAACTCCTTCAAGTCGGCCGATCGGAACCGCAGCGCCCGGGCCGCCTCGGCCTTAAACTCGACGCTCTTCCAGAGGATGCCGGCGCAGCCCTCGGGGCTGATCACGCTGTAGTAGGCGTGCTCCATGACGGCCACCCGGTCGCCCACGCCGATTCCGAGCGCTCCACCGGAGCCACCTTCACCGATCACAACGCAGACGATCGGCACCGGGAGCGTCGCCATCAGAAACATGCTCTCGGCGATCACCTGGGCCTGGCCACGTTCCTCGGCCCCGATCCCCGGATAGGCGCCAGGCGTGTCGATCAGGCAGATCACCGGCAGACCGTATTTGGCGGCCAGCCGCATCTTGCCCATCGCCTTGCGGTAGCCCTCCGGATGGGCGCAGCCGAAGTGGCAGGCCTGCCGCTCCGCGAGCGTCTTGCCTTTTTGATGGCCGATCACCATCACCTTGTATTGGTCGAGCTTGGCAAAGCCGGACAGGATCGCCGGGTCGTCCCCGAACGACTTGTCGCCGTGAAGCTCCACGAACTCATCGAACACGAGTTCGAGGTAGTCGCTCGTCTTGGGCCGGTTGGGGTGCCGCGCCACCTCGACGGTCTGCCAAGGGTCGAGGCTCCCGAAGACCTTCTTCTGAACCTCGACGAGCTCGCGCTTCAGCCGGCGGAGTTGCTCCTGTTGCTGGCCCCCGAGCGGTGCGGTCTCGAGGGCAGCGATCCGGTCTTCGATCTCGTAGATCGGTTTTTCAAGTGGCAGTCGATGCAGGCCGGCGGCCATCGGGGGTCTCTCGCGGGGTCGGGATCCTCAGACTCTAGAGTTTCCCCGCCGCGGAAACCCCGCGTCAACCGGGAAATCGGCCGCCGTTTCGAGGGGCCGCCGTACGGTTCACACCGTGGGGCTTCCTGACGGCACACGCTCCCGATCGTGAGGAGCCGGGGGTGGCACGCGCAGACGCCGGGGAATCTTTGCGACTCACGAGCAACGCCCAGTCGGCCACGTGGGCATCCTGTAGCAAAATCCCCCGGCAGCGAGCATGCCACCCCCGGCGAACCAATCCAGTATCGATTCAGTGCCACCCGTATTCCCCGCGCTCGCGCTTGGGGCTTCCTGACGGGAGGCATGGCGAGCATGCCACCCCCGGCGAACCAATCCGGTATCGATTCAGTGCCACCCGTATTCCCAGCGCTGGCGATTGGGGCTTCCTGAAGGGAGGCACCGCCGGCGAACCAGTGCGGCACCAACTCGAGGGCAGTCGTACGGCTCACGCCGTCGCGCTTTCTGACACCCGCGTCAGACCGTGGCGCGTTCGAACAGCCGGATCGACCGGAGTTGCTTGAGCACATCCTTCATCGACGCCGGCCGTTCCGAGGGCTTCTTGGCGAGCATCTGTCGCAGGTATTTCGAAATACTCGTCGTAGCATTCTTGTTGAACGCATCCACGGCCGGCACGGTCGCCGAGACATGCTTGTTGAGCAGGTCGTTGGTGTCGGTCGCCGTGTAGGGCGGCCGACCGGCGAGGAGTTCGAAAAGCACGCAGCCGAAGGAATAGATGTCGGACCGGGCATCGAGCGCCGACCCGCGGATCTGCTCGGGTGACATATAACTCGGCGAGCCCTGCGGCAGCGTCTTACCGCCGAGGAGTTTGCCGAGCATCCCCGACGACCGCGCGGCGATCGCGAGATCGATGACCTTCGTCTGCCCGTCGGCGGCGGCCAGCACGTTGTCTGGCTTCACGTCGCGATGCACCCAGCCGCGGGTATGCATGTGGTCGAGCGCCAGCGCGATCTCGGTCACGATCCGCTGGAGCCGCGGCGCGAGGGAGTCGACGCCGGCCGCGATCTGCTTCTTGAGGTTGGCTGCCGGAAAATACTCCATCACGAGATGCGGCAGGCCGCCCTCTTCCGCAAACCGGTCGATCTTGATGATCGTCGGATGGTCGAGCGACTTGGCGACCGTGAGCTCGTGTTCGAGGAGCTTCCGCTGGCCGGCGTCCTGCGCCATGTCGGGGACAACCACCTTGATCGCCACCTTCTTCCGAGCCTTCTCGTCGAGGGCCTCCCAGACCTGGCAATGCTTGCCGACGCCGATCTGCTGGATGAGTTTCAGGGAGCCGATGTGTTCAGGGAGTTTGACCATCATCCATGTTCCACTGCGGAGGTGTGCGATTCCCACCCGAGATCAAGCTGGATCGACGCGAGCACCAGACCCTGCGGCGGCGCCGTCGGGCCGGCAGCCGGCCGACTGCGGGCCACAAGCGCCTGCCCGAGCCATTCGGGCGGCCGCCGTCCCGCGCCAACCATCACCAGCGAGCCGGCGATGATCCGCACCATGTTGTACAGAAAACCGTTGCCCTCGACCTCAATCCAGACCTCGGAGCCGTATGCATCGTCCGGCATCAGCGGCCGGTCGACCGCGAGGGAGTGAATCGTGCGGACTTTCGAGAGCCGTGGGGAGAGGGTGCTCTCGAAGCTCGTGAAATCGTGCTCACCCAGGAGCGATGCGGCGGCCTCCCGCATGCGGTCGACGGCGAGCCGGCTCCGCCAGTGCCAGACCAGATGCCGCTGCAGCACGGGCCGCCAGCGGGCGTCGTGAATCCGAAACCGATACCGCTTCGAGACTGCCGCCGTCACCGGATCGAAGTCGAGGGCGACCTCACGCCCCTCGCGGACGGTGATGTCCGACGGAAGCACCGCGTTGAGCGCCCGCACCCAGACGTTGGCAGAGTGACCGCTCAGCGAGGTGAATGCCACGATCTGATCAAGTGCATGGACGCCCGCATCGGTGCGGCTCGCTCCCCTGGGCAGGATCTCCTCGCCCGATACCGACTGGATCGCCTCGGCGATCGTCCCCTGCACCGTCGCCAGTCCGGGCTGCGTCTGCCAACCTGAGTAGCGGGTGCCTTCGTAGGCCAGCCGGAGGGCGATTCGCCGGCCCTTCGCCGGCCGGACATCGCCGCTGGACGGGCTTGTCATGCCCGCACCGTGCGGCCCGCCCTCATGTCGGCGGACCGCACGCCGTGCTTGGCGAGGTATTCGGCGATCTGCACCGCGTTGGTCGCCGCTCCCTTGCGGAGGTTATCCGACACGCACCACAGCGCGATACCGTTGAGACAGGAGATATCCTCGCGAATCCGGCCCACGAACACCGCGTCGTAGCCGGCCGCCTGCCGCGGCATCGGATACCGCTTCGATGCGAGGTCGTCCTCGACCACGATCCCGGGAAACGCGGCGAGCAACCGGCGAGCCTCGTCAGCCGTGAGCTTCTTCTCCGTCTCGATGAGGATCGACTCGCTGTGGCCATTGGCAACCGGCACGCGAACGCATGTCGCGCTCACGGCGATCGATTCGTCGCCCAGAATCTTCCGCGTCTCGAGCACCATCTTCATCTCCTCGCTCGTGAAGCCATTCGGCCGCGGTGAGCCGATCTGCGGAATGAGATTGGCGGCGATGGGGTGCGAAAAAATCTGCCGCGGCTCAGACTCGTGGGCGAGCCAGGCCGTTGTTGCCTGCTCCAGTTCACGCGTCGCGGCCAAGCCAGCGCCGCTCACCGCCTGATAGGTGCTGACGATCACCCGCGTGACTCGCGCGGCGTCGTGGAGCGGCTTGATCACCATCACCATCTGGGTGGTCGAACAGTTGGGGCTGGCGATGATCCCCTTGTGCGTGGCGATCGCCTCGGGGTTGACCTCCGGGATCACGAGCGGCACCTCGGGATTCATCCGGTAGAAGGCGCTCTCGTCCACCACGACGGTCCCCTGCTCCACCGCCCACGGCACAAACTCAGCCGCCACCTCGTCGGGCGTGCTGCCGATCGCGATGTCCACGCCCTTGAACGAATCAGGGCCGAGCACCTCGACGTCGAATGTCTCGCCTCCCACCTGCATCGGCTGGCCGGCCGAACGCGCGGAGGCCAGCAGTTTGATCTGCTTCGCCGGAAACTTCCTGGCGACGAGCATGTCAACGATGATGCGGCCCACGGCGCCGGTAGCGCCGACCACTGCGAGGGTGTCGATCATGAGAGACTCGATGGGTTTCCTTGAGGGTGGCTGGACGGGGATGAATCAGACAAGACGAACAAACGCACGAGTTGGCGGAAGACACCGGCGGGCACGAAGGCCACGTTGGCCGTGATCATGGCCAGCCCAAACTCCATCATGCCCATGGTCAGGCCGATCCCCAAGTGGACCGCCACCGCCAGCGCCAGAAACAGCCTGCGGGTAAGCCGGGGCCAGACGAGCGCCGGGTAGGCCACCTCCCAAAAGAGGGTGGAGAGCGTCAGGACGTTGATCACGAGCGGGTGCCGGGCGAGGTTCCGCAGGTCGGAGGTGCGATACATGTCGTTGGCGAGCGCGCCCCAGAGGGCTGTCCCCTCCCACCAGCTCGCCCCGAGGAGTTTGCCGGCGCCGGAGAAGAAGTAGACGACACAGAGATGCACCTGGATGAGCCGCAGGGCGACGTTGGCCCTGACCGAGGGCGCCGACTCCCCCGCCCTGCCCTGCTCTGCCCAGGCGAGCAGCCAATCGACCGACCAGCGGCGGCCGCTCGGCCCGATCACTAGGCCGATGAGCAGCAGCCCGAGCGTGTCGTCGAGGCCAAACACATTGAGCGGGGCGCGATTGGCGGCGCTGACGAGGCCGGCGAACGACACCACCGCCGCCAACGGCGTTGCAAGCCCGATCGTGAGTGCGACCGCGGCGGCCAGTGACACGCCTGCCAGCACCCGAATCATCGTCGGCGACGAACCTGCGAAGTACCAACTCCACTGCCACGGCTGGTCGTTCATCCGCCAGACCTGCGTCGGCGACATCCAGCCGCGGTCGCCGAAGAAGGCATCGACGTCGAGCAGCCAGACGACGCACGACCACGTCAGGATCAGACCCGTCGCGATCCGGATCACAGCCAGTGGCAGCGGATCGCAGGGAGTGAACCAGAAGGCATTCCAACTGGCCGCCCATTCGGCGAACCAGCCGCGGGGAGCTGCGGTAGCGCTGGTGTGGTGAACGTGATCGTTGGTCCTCACGGCCCGCCCCTTTCCGCCCAGGCGTAGGTGCCTAAGGGCGTCACGGCGTCACGCGTGACCGCGGCCGAGATCACTTCCTGGGGATCGGGCAGGTAGTGCTCGACCGTGTCGATTCGCACGCTCACGCCGCCCTCCCTGCGAAGCAGATTGACGGCGACACCCTTCACGAGCGGCTGCCACTCCCGCCGTGCCTGATCGCGGACGTCCGCGGGAGCGTCGGATGGCGGCACGAGCGCGGCGATCTTTTCACTGACCATGAAGCGGCGGTGATAGAGCAGCCGCGGCCGGTCGGCGACGTTGTCGGGAATCCGGCCACTTCGGGTCGAGCCATCGGGCATCGTCATCGTCCATAACAGCGAATGGCCCGGTCCGGGATTCGGCGCGAAGAACCGGTAGCCGTGGCCAAGATAGACCGCGCCCACGAGTGGCCGCAGCGGTTGCAGGATCCAGCCGGCGAGTTCGCTCGCCGGCGCGGGCCCGGCCAGCGGCGGCACGATCACCGCCGCGAGCCAGACGAGCAGCGCGACCGTCGCCGTGGCGCGTGCCACCGTCGACCATTCGGGCTGCCTTGGGAGTGGGGCGTTCATAGGGGTGACGACCAAGACAACGGGCATCCATGAAGGCAATCGGACCGCCCAACGGGTCGGCTGCACTCGCCCTCAAAGAAACCTTAGGTTGCGATTTCCATGCAGTCCGCGACCTCCGGCCTGGTTCGCTCGTGACGAATGCGCCAGTCGCACGGCCTTCCGCCAGGAAGCGCAACGGCGTAAGCCGTACGGTCGGTCTCGAGACGGTGCCGGCTTGGTTCGCCGGCGGTGCCTGCCGTCAGGAAGCCCAAAGCGCGAGCGCGGGGAATACGCCCGCCACCACATCCCGCTCCGCGTCACCACCTCACCCACCACGGCACAAAAAAACTCCCGCGCGGCACTAGGCCACGCGGGAGTCTCTCGTAAACGCATTCGATCCGTACGACGCTCGATCAGTTGACCGAGGCGGTAGTCTCGGCCGAGGCGACGCGGGCCGCCGGGTCGAGCGTCAGATCGACCGAGTCGCCAGCGGCGAGGTCGATGACCTTCGATACGGCCTGTTCGCGGCCGTCGACGACGGTCGCGACGCGGATCTCATAGCTCTTCCAGCTGCTGCCGTTCGACAGGCTCGACGTCTCAAAAGTGCGCACCTCGCCCGTCGAGGCCGTGGCGTTGCCAGCGAGCCATACCTTGGCGTCGGCGGGAACCCGCAGCGTGACGGTTGTCTTCACCTCGGACGCGGCCGCCAAAAACGATACGCTCGACTGCTGGCCGGCGGTCAGCGAGACGACCTTCGTCGCTTCCTTGCCGCCGTCGATCGCCATCCGAACCACGAACTCATACTTCTGGCCGGCCACGAGGCCGCGCGACAGGAAGCGGCGAACGCCCCCCTGCGACGTCGTCTTCGAGCCGTTGACGTAGACCATAGCCTCGGCCGGAACCTGGACCACGAGCAAGCCGCCGTCGTTCGGAACCATCTCACGCGACGTCGAGTCGAGTGAGTTGGGCGTCGCCGAAGGAACGCCGATGATCTCGCCGCCGGTCATCGAGGGAGTCTCGTTGATCACGCGATACGACTCTATCGGCATCGCGGAGGAGTAGCCCTCGACAGCCGACGATGTGGAGTAGCCGCTGTACGAGCCACCGTACGAACCACCCGACGAACCGCCCGACGAACCGCCCGACGAACCACCGGACGAGCCGCCGGACGAACCGTACGAACCGTAACTACCGCCCGAGGAACCGTGGCTGGCATGGCGGTAGGCCCGCATAGCCCGCTTCTGGGCGTGGTGCGAACCCCAACTGCCGTGCGAGCCGGACGTGCCGTAGCTGCCGCCCGACGAGCCGCCGCCATACGAGCTGGAGCTCCCGCCGGACGAACCGCCGGACGAACCACCGGACGAGCCGTGGCCTTGATAGCGGTGATGCCACCCAGCCTGCACGTCACAAGTTGCCGCGACGACCGCGACGAACGAAAGCACACCCGCGACCCGGATCCAGCGACGCTGAGCCACCATAACGATCAATCTCCCTTTTATGTTTCGAAGTCAGACGTTGCCGGCCCCGAACCGGTTTCAAGGGGCAAAAGCACAGTCTTTGTCAAGAATAGTTTGCCGATTAGGCAAAGCAAGAAGGCTGGGGAAGATATTCCGGGCGGCTGATTGGGAGCGTCGCCTCCTTCATCCGCCGGCGAATCAGCCTGAAAAATAGGGGAAAAGATCCCGCTCTGCGGTCCGAGTCCCCGCCGCAAGCCTCAGCGGGGCTCCGCCGACACCGCCACCTGATCGGCGTCAAGCGTTCCGGTGCCTCCCCCCATCCCCACCATCAGGCTCGCCTCGCGGGCCCAGGCTGGCACAGCCGCGACCTCCTCGACCTGTTTCCACGGAAACGTCCCGCTCCACGGCCCCATTCGCATGATGGACGACCGCTTTCGAGCTTCGTCGAGAAACTTCACGATCACGACCGGCTGCTCGTCGTCGCTTCGGCCCGCGACCAGATTCCGTCCGCGGACCATCAGCCGTACCCGCAGCCGAGACACCTGACTCCCGTCGACGGCGAAGCCCTGAAAGATCTGCGCGGGCCTGCCGGGTTCGGCGTTTGCCAGCCGCAGGTGCCGCGTCCCCTCCCCTGCCCCGTCCGAGACCAGCTCGCACTGCCGCCCGTAGTACCACGCGTTCGGCAACGCCGCATCGTCAACCACCTGCTCAAAGCCGCCATTGCGGATCGCCGGACGGCCACCGTCGGGCTGGACTCGGCGCGACTCCTCGGCAGCGCCCGTCATCGGCACGAAGAGCGTCGGCTCGAGCGTCTCCCGGACGAGCACTCCTTGCCGCTTTGTGATCCGCACCAGCTTCTGATCAAACCGCTCCCCGACCGGAATGACCATCCGCCCTCCCTCGGCAAGCTGCTTGAGCAGCGGCTGCGGCACGTCTTCCGGAGAACAGGTGACGATGATCCCGTCGAAGGGCGCGTGCTCGGGCCAGCCTTGGTAACCGTCGCCGGCCTTGGTGACGACGTTGGAATAGCCGAGTCGCTTGAGCGTTCGCGCAGCCCGGTCGGCCAGGGGCTTCATGATCTCAATCGAATAGACGGTCGTGACGAGCGGAGCCAGCACCGCCGCCTGATACCCGCTGCCCGTGCCAATCTCGAGTACGCGGTCGCCCGGCTTCGGTTCGAGCTTCTCAGTCATCGACGCAACCACGAACGGGCCGGAGATCGTCTGTGATTCGCCGATCGGCAGGGCCATGTCGAAATACGCCCGGGGCCACTGCGCAGGGGGCAGAAAATCGTGTCGGGGCGTGGTCCGCAGGCTCTCGAGAACCCGCGGATCGCTGACGCCCCCCGCCGCGATGTCGTCAGTGACCATCCGCTCGCGGGCAGCGGCATAGTCGTCATCCTGCGGCCCGGCGGCAGCGGCGGCAACGCCCACGGCCCATACCACACACATCGTGATTCCCAGCCCTGTAGGCCGCATCGTCAACGCTCCGGCACGGGCTTGCTGCGGATGAGTTCGATGTCGAACACGAGCACCTCGTTGGGTTCGATCGCGGGGGGCGAGCCCTGCTCACCGTAGGCCAGCGCCGCCGGCAGGTGGATGCGCCACTTGGAGCCGGCTTTCATCAGGGGCAGCGCCTCCTGCCAGCCCGGCACGACGCCGCGCAGCGGAAACTCCGCCGGCTCGCTGGCTGGGTCGGTGCCGTCAAACTCCTTGCCGTCGATGTGCTTTCCCGAATAGTGGGCGACGACAACATCGTCGAGCGTCGGCTGCGGTCCGTCGCCCTGCTTGAGCACCTCGTAGAGCAGACCGCTGGGCAATGACTTTACGTTCGGCTCCGCCGCCTTCTTCTTCAGATACTCGCCACCCACGGTGACATTCGTCTTCGCAGCCGCCCGCATCCGCTCGGCTATTTTCTCCTGCTGCCGCCGCATGGCCACCTCGAGACTCGCCATGGCCGCGCGAAACTGCGGCTCATCGAGCAGCGGCTTTTTACCCGACACCGCGTCGGCAAGGCCTGCGGCAAGCCCCATCTGATCGACGGGCGAGCCGATCTCCTGCTGCTCGGCGAGGATCTGCTGGCCGATCCGAAAACCCATCGCGTAGCCCATGTCTTGCGCCGAGGCGGAGGCCGCACCCACCGGCGCCGGGGCGGCAAGCGGTTCCTGCGCCCCTGCCCGGCCGCCACCGACGGCGACCACGATCACCAGGCAAACGATCGGCAGGATCTTCATAACTCTCCTCCAGGTAGCTCGTGACGGGCGCCGCAGCGGCTTCTGAAAACATAACAAAACATCGCGCATGGGCGTGTCGTTCAGCCGGCCGGCGGCTTGGCGAGCGATCCCCGAGTGAGTTCTAGAAAGGCGGTTTCGAGGTTGACGTCCTGCTCCCGCATGGCGACGAGGCCGTGTCCTTCGGTGACCAGCCGAGCCGCGATCGGCGATGGGTCGGTGACGCCGTCGGCGATCGCCACCACCACCTCGCCGTCCTTCACCGTCACCGCGGCCACCTCCGGGCAACGCTCCAAAGCCTTCGCCGCCGCCTCCGGTGAACCGACGACGCGAATCCGCACCGTAGGCCGGCCGCGGACGCGGGCCAACAGATCCTGCACATCTCCACAGGCGAGCAGCCGGCCATACTCAATAATGCCAACACGATTGCAGATATCGGCGAGCTCCGGAAGGATGTGGCTCGAGACGAGGATCGTCTTGCCCATGCCCTGCAGCTGCTTGAGCAGGTTTCGCATCTCGATCCGGGCCCGCGGGTCGAGGCCGCTGGCGGGCTCATCGAGCAGCAGCACCTGCGGATCGTGGAGCAGCACGCGGGCCAGGCCGAGCCGCTGCGTCATGCCGCGGGAAAGGCTCGTCACCAGCTCGTCTCGCTTCGAAACGAGGTCGACAAGCTCCAGCGACCGCTCCGCCACGCGTCGCCGCGCAGGCCCATCGATCCGATACGCCGCCGCGAAGAACTCGAGATACTCGATCACCCGCATGTCGTCATACACGCCGAAGATGTCGGGCATGTACCCGATCGCCCGGCGGATCTCCCGCGGATGCGTGTAGATGGAATAGCCGCAGACGTAGGCCTCGCCCCATGTAGGCGACAGGAGTGTCGAGAGGATTCGGATCGTTGTCGTCTTGCCGGCGCCGTTAGGGCCGATAAAGCCGAAGAGATCTCCCTGCTCGAGCTTCAGGTCGAGCGACTCAAGCGCGAAGAAATCGCCATACTTTTTGGTGAGGTCGATCGTCTCGATCATGGGACTGGCTCCGCAGCGAGGGGGATCACGATTCGACAGAGCGTGGCGGTGGCGGGCAGCGCGTCGATAGTCTCAGCACCCTCGAGCGCGAGGTGCCAGGCCGTGCCCCGCTGTCCTGCGGCCGCCACGCCCACGAGCACCGCGCGGTCGAGCAACAGCACGGGCGACAGGTCGAGCCGGCCGAGTCGACCGGCACCGCAGACGGTGTAGCCGGTGCCGCCGGCAGCGGCATGGAATGCAGCCACTTCGAGGATCCGGCCGACGTCGGTCGACGCGGCATCCCAGCGCGGGGCCATCTCCCGCTCCCGGATCGCGGCACGGCGGGTGATGGCGCTGGCCAGCGACCTCGGCCCCCTACCGGCTTCGGTGTCGTAGCGGTCGCCGGGCCGCAACGTGCCGACGTCGTAGAGCCAGCCCGCGTGCAGGAGCCGGCACTCCTCGAGAACGAAGGGCAGGTGATGAGCGACTCCGCCTCCCAATGTGCCCTGCGACGTCCGGTGGAGCGAGGATGCGACGACGGGTGACGGCACCACCGCGGCCCATTCAGCCTCGAAGAGTCGGCTCGATGCGGCGGCGAGCGGGGCGTCTTCGAGGCTCGCAAGCGACTCGCCGTAACCGTAGTCGGTGGCGGCGAGGGAGGGATGCGGGGCCGTCGATTCGACGCCGGCGAAGCCTCGGCCGGAGTCGGCGAACCACGACACCGCCATGTCGCCATTCGCCCAGGCAGCTGGCACGGCGGCTGATGCATCGAGCATAGTGTTGTCGGGAGCGAAGACGGCGGCCCACGATGTACCGCGGGCCTGCCCGCTCACCGCATCGACGTCGATGATCTCGGCGACGTCTGCGCCGGCCGGCCTTCCGCCTCCCCACCAGGCCGTCAGCGCCCAGGCTCCACCCGTGAATGCGGCGGCGAGGGCTGGCAGCGTGATCCATGACAGCCATGGACGGCCTCCCCGCGACACCAGCCACCAGTCGAACGGATAGAGGCAGAGGACGTAGATGATGCCCAGTGCGGCGATCAACTCGAAGGGGACCGGCCGCGACGTCTTGCCGCTGCCACCGGCCGGAAACGTATCGAGCGCCGCTCGTAACTGCCCGGCGAGGTCGACGCACCCCTCCAGCATCTCGCCTCCCCCCTCGGATCGTGTCCGGCCACCGAGCATCGCGAAGAGCAGCGTGTCCCAGCCCTTCCAGCCCCGCAGCGGTTCCTCGTCGATGTCGATCCCGAGCCAAGTGATCGTGCCGAGACCCCGGCAGCGCCGCACGACGAGCGGGACGGACGACGTCCCTTCGCCAGCGGCGACCTCAACGACACCGGCGCCGTCCACACGCGCTGTGCCGAAGAGCGGTGCCATCAGCCCTGCCGGAGGGACACGATCCGCAAGACCGCCTGCCCGGGCATGCGACTCGATCGCCCCCAACCGGCGTAGCGGCACCATCCGTTCGAAGGTTCCCGGCAGCCATCCGGCGACGGGGCCGGCCATGCCGGCGACCAGCGGGGCTGAGCCGCCGGCGATGAAGACCAGCCGTCCGCCGCCACGGACCCACGCGTCAATCCCGGCGACCACGTCGGTGGGCAGCGATTCCGCCGCGCGGCCGCAGACGACGATCGTGTCGGCAGCGTCGTAGTCGCGGGCCGACGCCCCCTCCACGAAGCGTCCCCGCGGATCGACGGCGATCACCCTGGTCTGCGTCCCGTGCTCGCGATCGACGAGCCGGGCGGCCCGCGCCGCAGTCGGCAGGTCGCCATACACCACGAGCACGCTCTCCGTGGAGAGGATCGGCTCACCGAGCCGCACCTCCTCGACCGCGGGGCCGGCGGCGTTGCCGACCGGGGCGCCGCGCTCGACTCGCACCCGGCCCGAGGGCCTTCCGAACCGCACGCACGATCGCGCCCACGACTCGCCGGTGGCGTCGGCCATCACGACCATCGGTGGCGAGCGGACGAACTGGCCCTCCGGATCCTCGACGGCCACGTGGATCACCTCACCCGGTCGCAGAACGTCAGTAGAGGATGACACGACCAGGGGTGTCCACGCGCCCGTCCGCCTCACGCCGCCGATTCCCGCAGTGACGTGAAGCTGCGTCACATCGCCGCCACACACTGGGCAGGCGGTCTGCGCCGCCAGCAGGAGAAACGTGATCAAGCCACCCGAGACTGCCCGCCGACTCATGGCTTCTCCGCGTCAGGGCAGGTGCAGGCAAACTGCCCGCACCCAGGGCAGCCGGTGCCGTACTTGCGGCGGACTGCCTCGTCGAGATCGACACCCACCACGTTGGCGATCGTGGCCAGCCATGCGAGCACGTCGGCAAACTCGAGCGACTGCTCGTCGTGGGTTCCGCTCCGAAGCGCGGTGGCCAGTTCGCCGATCTCCTCAGTCAGCCACATGAAGGTCCCCTCCACGCCACGCGATGCGTCCTTTTCGTGATACATGGTGCGGATCAGGTCCTGAAACTCGCGCAGCGTCATCCTGGTGGGTACTCCTTCATGGGGCCGGCAGACGAAAGCCATGCCATCAAGCCCTCCGAGTCTACAAAACACCACGGCCGCCGGGGGGCCGAGGCGGCGGGGTGCCGGCGGCGAAATCGCCGGCTACGATGGGGAGTCGTCGGCCTACCGCCCCCTGCCCTCCCGGCATCGGCCGGCCCACCGCCGCCACCACGGACCCCCCATGACCACGCCCCGCAGCATCCGCATCTTCGACACCACGCTCCGCGACGGCGAGCAATCGCCCGGCGCGAGCATGAACCTGACCGAGAAAATGGAGATCGCGCAGGCGCTGGTGTCGCTCGGCGTTGACGTGATCGAAGCGGGATTCCCGATCGCCTCACCCGGCGACTTCGCGAGTGTTCGCGACATCGCAGGAACCGTGTCGGGCGCCACCATCTGCGGCCTGGCCCGCTGCAACAACGCCGACATCGATCGCGCCTGGGAAGCCCTCCAGCATGCCCGCCAGCCGCGAATCCACGTGTTTCTCGCTACGAGTTCGATCCACCGCGAGTTCAAACTGCGGATGAACGAAGACGAGGTGCTCGCCCGGGCCGTCGCTGGCGTGAGCCGGGCTCGTACGCTCTGCGGAGATGTTGAGTTCTCTCCCGAGGATGCGGCCCGGACCGAGATCGACTTCCTCTGCCGCGTCGTCGAGGCGGTGATCGCGGCGGGTGCCACGACCGTCAACATTCCCGATACCGTCGGCTACGCGACGCCGATGCAGATGCACCGCGTGATCAAGAGCCTTGTGGACCGGGTGCCCAACATCGACAAGGCCGTGATCAGCACCCACTGCCACGACGACCTTGGCCTTGCCGTGGCCAACAGCCTCGCGGCCGTGGAGGCGGGAGCGGGGCAGATCGAGTGCACGATCAACGGGATCGGCGAGCGGGCGGGCAACTGCTCGCTGGAAGAGGTCGTGATGGCGTTGCGGACGCGCAGCGATCACTACAGCTGCGACACGCGAATCAACACCCAGAAGCTCGTTCCCACCAGCCGCCTGGTGGCAAACATCACTGGCATTCAGGTGCCTCGCAACAAGGCGATCGTCGGTCGCAACGCCTTTGCTCACGAGGCGGGCATCCATCAGGACGGCATGCTCAAGGAGCGGCGGACCTACGAGATCATGCGGCCCGAGGACGTGGGGCTGGAGCGAACCGACCTCGTGCTGGGCAAGCACAGCGGCCGCGCAGCGCTCGCTGATCGGGCGAAAGCCCTCGGTTACCAGCTCACGCCCGAGCAACTGCAGACGGTGTTCGAGCGATTCAAGCTGCTGGCCGACCGGAAAAAGGAGATCTACGACGGCGACGTCGCCGCGCTCTGCGAGCAGCAGTTCGCGGCGCTCCCGGAGCAGTTCGTCTATGAGGGCTACAGTCTCTCGAGCGATTCCGGCTCCGCACCCACGGTGACCCTGCGGGTCCATCAGGAGGGCGTGCCCAAGTCGGTGTCGATCACGGCGGGCGACGGCCCGATCGACGGGATCTTCCTGGCGATCGAGAAACTCACCGGGATCACGACCGTGTGCCGCGACTTCCGCGTGCAGGCGGTGACGGTCGGCAAGGACGCGCAGGCCGAGGTGACGGTGGAGTTGGAGCACGCGGGCCAGATGCAACGGGGCCGCGGCGTCTCGACCGACTCGCTCGAGGCCTCCGCAAAGGCCTTCCTCGCCGCCACCAATCGCCTCGCCCTCGGCGCGTCGCCCCGCCTCCATCCGCAACGGCCGTGACAGACGCCTCACGCTCCCTCGCGCTCCCTCGCGCTCCCTCACGCTCCCTCACGCTCTCTCACGCTCCCTCGCGCTCCCTCACGCTCTCGCGCTTCCTAGCGCGAGACACACTCTCCCGATCGTGAGGAGCCGGGGGTGGCACGCGCAGACGCTGGGGAATCTTTGCGACTCACGAGCAACGCCCCGTCGGCCAAGCGGGTGTCCTGTAGCAAAATCCCCCGGCGGCGAGCATGCCACCGCCGGCGAACCAATCCGGCACCGCATCGATGCAACCCGCATTCCCCGCGCTCGCGCTTGGGGCTTCTTGTCGGGAGGCACACTCTCCCGATCGTGAGGAGCCGGGGGTGGCACGCGCAGACGCTGGGGAATCTTTGCGACTCACGAGCAACGCCCCGTCGGCCAAGCGGGTGTCCTGTAGCAAAA
>CAMBPQ010000068.1 GCA_945869735.1 Planctomicrobium piriforme | reverse complement strand
CGGCCCTGTGATGCGAAGCACTGGCGGCAGATCGAACCGGCTCTGCACCATCTTGCTCTCCAGCATGCCGATCGGCTCGCGGCGCTCTCGGCCGACGACCGCATCGCCACGCTCGCAAAACTCGCCGGCTTCATCGACGCCGTCCGTGGGAAGACGGGGGGCATGCCGGTGCTTGCGCCCGGTCGCGCCATCGTCGGGCTGCTTGATCCCGCGCGTGGCCTCGGTCCCAAGGAGATCACCACCATCACCGAGGCCTATGGCGGCACGGCGACGATCTACAAGAAGGACGAAGCTGATGAGACGATCGCAGGCGTGGGTGACGACTTTCTCACGGCCGTCCGAGCGGCCGTCGCCGCCGAAACGCCCGCCACGATCGTCGTGCTCGGCCATGGCCTGCCGACGGAGATCCAGAGTTATGGCATCCGCTTCGAGCGGGTGGCCGAGGCAATGCTCGACGGTGGCGTGGACCACGCGCGGGGCAGGGCGGAGGGCGGGGCTGGGGGCGGGGCGGATGTCGACCTCGGCCATGTCGTGCTCGTCTGCGACGACTGCTTCAGTGCCGACTTTCTGATCAATCTGCTTGACCGGCTCGAGGCCCAGTGCCGCGACCGCAGCCTCGCGATCGCCTCGCTGCCAGTCTGCATCGCCGGCACTAACCGCAACTGCTACGGCCACGCCGATGTGGGCGAGAAGTTCGTGCCGCACTTCTGGCGAGACGTGATCGAGCTCTATTTTGTCCGCCGGCCACACCCCCAGGCCGTCACGCTCCGCAACTTCTTCGACAGCGTCGACAACATGATGTATGGCTATGGCCGCGCACCGGTCATAGAGGGCACGAGCGTGAGCGGCTGGCGGCTCGTCGATCCCGAGCTCGTGCAGGATCCGGTCGTGTTTGTACCGCTCGACGAGGCCGACGTCGCCAAGCTCCGCACGATCCTTGGGCTCGACGCCGACGCTCCGCTGGCCCGATGGCTCGACATCGGCTGATGCCCGCCTGGCTTTTCAGCGCAGCGTCGGCAGGTGAACGGCCCGTGTATCGGCCGTGGCAGCCGCACCTGTCGGCTCGGGCGCGGCGGGGGCGGCGTAGACCTTGGGCTGCCGGAGGTCGATGGCCACGGCCGTCTCTTCCGCGGCCCCGGGCTTCGCCTTGCGTATCTTTTCTCCGGCAAACTCCACCCCGTCATTGATGTCGCCGTCTTGAAAGGGCCCCGTACCAAAGAGCCAACGGTCACGGGTGTTGCTGGCGACGTGCTCGACACCGCTCTGCCAGACCGCCACGCCGCTGGCCCGCTCGTAGGCGCAGATGTTGACTTTGACGACGGCCCGCTGGTCGGTCCGCTTGGCGAGGGCCATTTCAGGGAGCGATGTGCCGTTGCCACCCACCGTCACGCTGGTGGCAGGGATGCCCAAGAGCAGTTCGTTCCTGTCGGTGCCGACCGCTCCCGCGCGAGCTTCGAGCACCAGTTCGGCCTTGTCCCGATCGCTGGCGAGGCCGCACCCGGACGCCAACAGTTTGTGCCGCAGGGCACTGGTCAGATACTTGTCGTCAGAGACGTCGTCGAGCACTGTCGTGTCGAGGAACACGTTTCGCCCGGCCAGCGGCTGCATGTCGATCCGCATCACCGCCCGTTCGATCGCATCCGACACGAGCATCTGTTCGGTGGCCGTCCGCTTCGAGTCGCTCCAGCGGGTGCTCCCGCAGCCCACGGTCAGGCAGAGCGCTGCCATCAGCGCGGGCAGCACCACACCCGCGACAACGCGGTTGGTGTTCCGAAGTCGGAGTGTCGAAGGTGAAGAGGGCATGGTGGTGGCCGGGCCGGACAGTAGCAGGCAAGTGGAGACGGGACCACCTTGATGTCGCGGAAGCCCAGGCAAGGTGCGGCACCTGCGCGAACCTCGACTCCGCCGAGCCCCGATGGCATGCGGGAGCAAAAAGCTCTGATGGGTCTGCGTGCGTTAGGAGAAGTCAAAGGGCGATCAACCGGAAATCGGGCGTCAGCTCAATCCTGAGGGGCGCTACCTCCGCTGTCTCCAGCCCCCCTGCTGTTGGCCGTGCGTCCGCCGAGACTGCAGGCGAGCCGTTTGCGACCTGCCCCAGATGCCACCCGCTCCCTCCGCTCCGACCGTGACCGTCACCGCATCCGCATGGGGAGCGTTTTTAACCTGCAACAACGACTTTTGCGGCTCATCGAATTCTCACAATGGTCTCATCATCGGCTCACTTGGCCCGCCTACAACGTGCCTCACAAGGCCGAAGAGAGTCTTCGGTGCGTCAGTGTCTGGTGTTTCCCAACAGGATTATCCTATGCGTCATCTTTCCTACACAACTCGAAAAGGCTTCACGCTGGTGGAGTTGATGGTCGTGATTGCGATCATCGGTCTCCTCGTCGCCATTCTTCTGCCCGCACTCTCGGCCGCGCGAAGCACGGCCCAGGCCGCAGGCAGTGGTTCGAACCTTAGCGGCTTCGGCCGCGGGTTCATGATTCATTCCACGGAAGACAAGGGCTCGCGTCTCTCGACCGGTGCGTTCGACCATCTCCGCGATGGCGACGTCCGGAAGTTCGGCTGGGTGGCCGATCTTCTGCGGTTGAAGTCGGCCAATCCGGGCAAGTCACTCGACCCGTCGAATCCTTCGCAGGTCAACGAGAAAGTGGCGGACTACGTCGGCGCGACCAACACATCGGGTAAGGCCAATGGCCTTAAGTGGAAGACCAAGACCTCGAACGTCCACTTTGGTCAGGCCGACGGACCGACCGACATGGCCTCGGCCGATGAGGCCAAGCGGCGGAAGATCTGGGAAGACGGCTACAACTCCAACTACGCCACGACTTGGCACTTCAGCCGCGGCGACGTGAACAAGGATTCAACCGGTGTCATCCCGGCCAACATGAATCCAGTTACGAGCGACCCCTCGAAATGCCCGCTCGACGGCGATGGTCCACTGTCGGAAAAGAAGCTCACCGGCGGTGGCGTCAGCCGTGACCGGATTGCTCTCATGGGGGCGTCACGCAACGGCGACGGTGCCGACGCCTCGGTAACCACGGCGGTGTTCGAGGCGTTCAACACTTTTTTCGGTGCCAGTCAGAAGGTGGTGACGACCGGTGCGATCCTTGTCGAATCTTTCACCGACGGCATGACCTGCGCGTTTGAGGATACGACTCTCGGTGGTGCAACCGGTGAGAAGATCCACGAAATCAACGATATCGTGCCGATCCATGGCGGCCGCAAGACCGAGGTTACTGACGGGACGGCCAAGACGAACCTCTTCACGGGCGGCTACGCTCAGGTGCTGTTCGCCGACGGCCACGTGGCGAAGGTGAACGACGAGGGTGGTTTCCAGGACAATCCCGACAGTTGGCTCGGCCCCTACAAGACCACGCCAACCACCCTGACGAGCACTGCGTTCACCATCAACGCTTCGGGGTATGACGAAGTCCGCGACTCGATCTGGCTCGAGCAGATCGGCAGTGCTGGCGGCGGTGTCGGCGGCGGCAGCGTCGAGTGATCGTGGCTTCGCCGGCCACGTGCCGGCGAAACCATGACAATCGTGCAACGGGTGCTGCGGCCGCCTTCGGGCGGCCGCAGCCTTTTGCCCTTGTTATGATGCAGTTTTTGAACCTACATGGCAGTGGAGGTTTCGAGGATCGTGGTAACTGCGAGTCTTACTGAGGAAAACGATGTTGCGTATGACGCATCCTTGCCAGCAGGAATGGATCGCGACGTACCCGCAGCCGACCCGCGACTGAGCCGCAGTCTGCGGCTACAGATTGCGGCCACGCTCGTCGGCGGCACGCTCCTCGTGTGCTCCCTGATCGCCGGATGGCTTTGGTCGCAGCCTTTTTTCGCGGCTTTACCTGCGTTTCTCGCCGTAGTGCTGCTGGGCACCCCGCTGGTCGCGGCGGCCGTCCGCGATCTGTTTCACGGCAAAGCCGGCATGAACGCGCTCGTCGCCCTCGCCGTGATCGGCGCCATGGCCAGCGGCCAATACCAGGAAAGCGCAGCCGTGGCGTTCTTCATGATCGTCTCGTCACTGATCGAAAAGCGCACGGCCATCGGCGCCGAGGCCAGCATCGAGTCTCTGATTCGGCTCGCGCCCACGAAAGCCAGCCGGCTCGTGGGGGGCATGGCGGCTGACCGCACGGGGCAGGATGAAGAGCTTGTCGAAGCCACGGCTCTGCGGCCAGGCGACGTGGTTCGTGTACGGCCGGGTGACACGATTCCGGCCGACGGCCGCGTGGTCCACGGTGCGAGCACCGTCAATCAGGCGAGCGTCACCGGCGAGTCGGTGCCGGCGGAGAAAGCGGCTGATGATGAGGTCTTCGGCAGCACGATCAACCTCACCGGCGTCCTCGACGTCGAGGTCACAAAAGCCGGTGCCGACACGCTCCTCGGCCGCGTGAAGGATCTCATTCTGCAGGCCGAGCGCACCCGCACGCCGATCATGCGTCTCGTCGATCAGTATGCTGCATGGTACACGCCTACGGTGCTGATGCTCGTCGGCGTCGTCCTCTTCTTCGCACTCAAAAGCCATCCCGACACGGCCTTCAACCGAGCGATCGCAATGCTCGTGATCGCCTGCCCAAGCGCCCTGATCCTCGCCACACCGACGGCGATGGTGGCCGGTCTCTCGGCCGCTGCCCGCCTCGGCGTCCTGATCAAGAATGTGGCGACGCTGGAGGCGGCCCGCAGTCTGTCGGCGATCGTCTTCGACAAGACGGGCACGCTTACCACCGGCGTGCTCGCCGTCACGCGACTGGCGCCAGCCGAGGGCGTGGAAGGAGCTGATCTGCTCAGGACTGCTGCCGCGGCCGAGCAGAACAGCCGGCATCCGGTCGCCCGGGCGGTGGTGGAGATGGCCCGCCGGGCCCAGCTCCGCCTTCCCGCGCCCGATCAGTTTGAGGAGGTCGCCGGCCGCGGTGTGGTCGCGAGGTTCTACGACGGGGCGGCGACGGGCTCGCTCGTCATGGTGGGCCGGGCTTCGTGGCTGCGAAGCGCCTCTCCGCAGCCACACACGATCGATAGTGAAGCCCTCGAGTCGATTCAGACGTCTTCGGAGACCGAGGGGCTTTCGGTGCTGCATGTCGTCCGTGACGGCCACGTCATCGGATGGATTGGTCTCGAGGACAACGCCCGCCCTGAAGCCGCGGGCGCCGTCGACCGACTGCGCACGATGGGAATCTCTCGGCTCGTTCTCCTCACTGGCGATCGTGGAAGCGTGGCGCGACGGGTTGCGTCGCAAATGCACTTCGATGACTTCAAGGCAGAGGTACTGCCGCACGAGAAGCTTGAGATGGTCGACGCCCTCAAGGCAGCCGGCCATCGCGTGGCAGTGATCGGCGACGGCGTCAACGACGCCCCTGCGCTGGCCGCCGGCGACGTGTCGATAGCCATGGGTGCGGCCGGCAGCGACGTCGCCATTCATTCAGCGAGCATCGCGCTGCTCAACAGCAACCTGAACCGGATTCCGTTTCTCATCGATCTCTCGCGTCGGACGATCTCCGTGATCCGACAAAACATGGTGATCGGCGGGCTGTTCATTGTGGTATTCACGGCCCTGGCCGGGGCGGGATACGTGTCGCCCGTGCTGGCTGCCTTGTTGCATGTGGTGAGCGGCCTGGCCGTGGTCTTCAACTCCGCCAGACTGGTGCGATGCGGCGAGGAAATCGAGCAGTCTGAGGCAGACCGTGCCGTGGGGGCGTGAGCTTGCCCCTCACCCCACGTCGCGATTCTGAAAGAGAACCACTGCGAGCGCAAGAATGCCACCAATCATGCAGGCTGCATAAAGCGAGAGCGCACCGAGATAGGCCATACTGATGGGGTGCCCTTGAGTGAGGGCGTCTGCAGGCCAAAAAAACTGCATGTTTGGCACGACCGCCGCGAGATATGCTGCCCAGCTGCCGCCGTCCGCGGCGAGTGACAGAAAATACTCGCCGATCAGGCCGACGACGAAGGTGGTGATGCAGACCAGGAGCGTGGAAATCTGCCCGAGCCGTGTCGAGGCTGCGATCGCCACCGCGGTGAGAACAAGGATCGCCTCGAGAACCATCACGAGTCCGATGGCCAGTTGGGGATCGAAATCCTTGGCTGGACTCTGCAACGACCACGACCTGTCGACGCAGGAGACGATCGACCAAGCGACCGTAGCCGCCACGGCTCCGACAATGGCGAAGGTCGACGGAAATGGACGGCGGTAGAGGTAGTTTGCCAGACCAGACACAACGAGCGACGCCATGAGTGCCAAGAGGCTGAACGTGATCACCACGCTGTCGTAAGTGTCCTCTACCCGTACCGTCGTCTGCACCCGGTGCCGCACGGTGAGCAGAAACGCCACGGCGAGAAGCCAGTAGGCAGTGGCAATGGCGGCGGTCACACCGAGAAACTTGCCCACCACGACGACCGCGCGGGGAACGGGTTTGCTGACGACCGTGAGCACCGTCTTATTCTCGATCTCCCGCGACAGCACGCTGGTGGCCGTGAACGCCGCCAGAAGCAGCCCGGCGAGAAACAGCGTGCTCAAACCGAGGTCGATGAGGAGCTTGTTGTCGTCTTCAAGCGTGTAGGCGGCGATGTTGACGTTCAACAGCAGCGCCAGCAGGCCCACGCACACCAGCACGGCATGGATCGGCTGCCGGATCGATTCGAGAAAAGCGTTCCGAGCAATCGTGAAAAGAACCATTGCACGACCGTTGTCGCAGACGTTTGTGAGGATTTCATGAGAGTCGGATTCGCAGGCATGTGCTCATTTAAACTAGTTGTTACGTCGGCGACTGCAAGCCACCCGCGGCGGCAAGTGACGGCCCATAACGGGATTTCGATTGATGCCAACAGCGACGATAACAGCCAACGACGCGTTGATGTACCGCCGCGCCTGCTCGGCCTCCATCGCCGGGCTGGTGATCCAACTGGCTCTGGTGTTTGCCACTGGCGCGGCGGCTCTCTGGAGCGACAGTCAGGCGATCTACTCCGCCACCTGGCACATGCTGGGCGGCCTGCCAATTTGGGTGATCCTGGTAATCCTTTACCAGCAGCATGAGTCCGAACGAGTCCAGCGGCTGGCCGCGGAAAAGCTCGCCGCCAGCGAACACTCCACGGCAGCCATTTTCGGCGACGTGGGCGACGACCTCGACGCCGCCCGCGGACGGCTCGACAGGCTCTATCGCTATGGCCTGCCAGCCGTGAGCGTGATCACGGCGTTGTATCTCGTGATCGCCGGCGGCTCGCTCATCTTTTTTTACGCCCGGCGCGACGTGGCGACCGCGGACGGTGCGCTCGCCAGCCGCTGCGATCCAGTGGGGCTCATGTTCCTGATGGCGGCCATCGCCTTCGCGGCTTTCATCGGCGGCCGCTGGATCAGCGGCTACGCCCGGCAACGAGCCTGGCAACTACTGCGCGGCGGTGCGAGTTACCTGATGAGCTGCTTTGCGGTCGCGGCCGTCCTCTTCGTCGGCGCGGCAGTCGCGGCCATCCTGGACGCATCGCAACTGTTCGCATGGCTGGCGTGGATCATTCCTTCCATGATGATTCTGGTCGGCTCTGAGATGTTTGCCACCTCGCTGCTGGAGTCCTACAGGCCGCGCGTGCCGGGCGAGATTCCACGGCCGGCCTTCGACAGCCGTGTACTCGGCCTGCTGACGGCTCCAGAATCGCTGGGCAGCGTGATCGGTGAACTGATCCGCTACCAGTTCGGCGTTGAAGTTTCGGGAAGTTGGCTCTACCGGCTGCTGGGCAGTGCGGTCACCCCGCTGACGCTATTCGGCGGCTTCTTCCTCCTTGCCATGAGCTGCCTCACCATCGTCGGTCCAGACGAGCGTGGTATCGTTCTTCGCCACGGCGCGATGGTAGGCGAGCCGCTTTCGCCCGGACTCCACGCCAAATGGCCATGGCCGGTCGAGACGGCGGAGATGCATCCGGTGGGCCAGGTGCAGGAAATCCTCGTCTCCAGCGACTTGACGGGCCGCTCAAAAAATGCAGAAGCGATGCTCTGGACAACCGACAGCGACCGGGCATCGATGCTGGGCCAAGAGGATTTCCTCGCCGCACCGGGGCCGGCGGAGGGCGGCGTGCAGGCCGCGGGTGTATCGCTCGTGTCGGCCGACGTGATCGTGCAGTTCTGCGTGGGCGATCTGACCGCCTTCCTCATCGGATCGGCCGATCACCGGCAGACGCTCACCCTCGTGGCCCAGCGAGAGGCGACCCGCTATTTCGCCACGCACGACATCGACATGCTCCTGAGCAAAGGCCGCAGCGATGCCGGACCACGGTTGCGGCAGGCGATCCAGCAGGAAGCTGATCGAATGCGACTTGGTGTGGACATCGTTGGCGTCGCCGTGACCGCCCTGCACCCGCCGATCGGCAGCGTTTCGCGGGCCTTCCATGCTCAGATCGGCGCCGTGCAGCAGCGGGAGACGAGCATCCAGCAAGCCCGCAAGGTCGCGGTAGAGCAACTGGCGAAGGTGGCCGGCTCGGTCGAACTCAGCCAGCGGATTGACGAGGCGATTCGTCGCCTCGACGCGATCCGTACCGCAGGAGTGGCCCCCCAGGCCGCGGAGGCCGAGATCAATCGGCTGCTCACTGACGCCCGGGGTGAGGCCGCGGAACTGCTTCATCAGGCACGTGCCTACCGATTGGGCAAGGCCGTTGGCGAACGAGCCGCTGGGGAGCGGTTTACCGGCGAGGTGCTCGCCTTCGAGGCGGCACCCGACTACTACCGTGCGCAACGCTTCCTCGAGGTGCTCGCCGATGGGCTGGCGAGCCGCCGCAAGTTCGTGATCGCCGGCGAATCGGGCGACACGCCTGTTTTCCGAATGGACTTCAGCGACCCCACATCTGCGATCGACACGCTGCTCACCGAATGACCGTCTCGTGACATTGGAACCGAGGACTCTCTCGTGAAAAACTCGTTTGTGCTTCTCTTCGGCCTGGTGATTGGCGCCGTCTTGCTGTCACACATGTTTTTCTACCAAGTTCGGTACGACCAGGTCGCAGTACGGACGACGTTCGATAAGGCCGACGAGGCAAGCGTGCAGGAGACGCCAGGTCTGAAATGGCGGTGGCCGTGGCCCATCAACAAGGTCACTCTCTACCCCAAGCGGCTCCAACTTCTCGAGGACAAGATCGAGGAACTGCAGACCGCAGATGGGAAAAGCGTGATTGTGAGGACATATCTCACCTGGCGGATCACCGATCCGTTGCGGTTCTACATCACGCTGAAGGATCAGGCGGAAGCAACTCGCCAGCTTTCCTCGAGGCTGCGCGAGGTGCGTGGACTGATCAGTGGCTACCGGTTCGATGAACTCGTGAACCTCGATCCTTCCAAGCTCAAACTGGCCGCCATCGAGGAGCAGGCGGCGGATTCGCTCGGGGCGGCGCTCGATCAGACCGGCTATGGGATCGCAGTGGAGAGCGTCGGCATTCACAAGATTATTCTTCCCGAATCGACCACGGAAAAAGTTTTTGAAACCATGATCGCGTCGCGGCAACGACTCGCGGAAAACGCCCTCCAGGAAGGGCAGGCTCAGGCATCCGCAATCCGTAGCGAGGCGACGAGCGCCCGCGACCGGATTCTCGCCTTCGCAGAACGGCGGGCGCAGGCCATCCGCGCCGAGGGTGACAGGGAAGCATCGACCCAATACCAGACCTTCGCCCGCAACGAGGAGTTCGCGATTTTCTTGCGAAAGGTCGAAGCCCTGAAGAAAATGCTCGACCATAACACCACGTTCGTCTTATCCGCCGACAGCCTCGGGATCCTCGACTGGTTCAATAAAGACCCATCGCAGCCCTCGGCGACGCAGCCGAGGGCTGCCAAGACAAGGGCCACGCCGTGAAGCCTTTCGACCCGGCGATCGTCACCGCGCCCCCGGCCCTCGACCCGGCCCAGCAATCGCTGGCCGAGGCGCTCCGCGTGAGTTTTTCGATTCTCAAGCTGGCGATGGTCGCGCTCGTGGCGGCTTACGCCCTCAGCGGCACCTTCAGCGTCGGCTCCAACGAGGTAGCGTTGCGGCTTCGCTTTGGCGACTACGTTGGCAATCCTGGGGCCCGGGTGCTGGAGCGGGGCACCTACCTGGCCGCCCCTTTCCCGATCGAGCAGGTTGTGAAGGTCGATACCCGCCCCGCTATGGTGTCGCTTGAGAAGGAGTTTTGGTTTGAGACGACCGCTCAGGAGAGCGGTCTGTCTCGTAGCCAGTTGCAGACCCGCAAAGCGATGCCGCTGCATCCGCTACGTGATGGATCGCTGATCACCGGTGATTCGAGCATTGCGCACGCCAAATGGACGATCAACTGGCGCGTCACCGACCCCGAGGCGTTTCTTACCAACGTGGGCACCCGCCAGTTGGCGACCGACATCGTCCGGCTTGTAGCGCAACAGGGCATCGTTCACGCCGTAGCACAACTATCCGCTGACGACCTCCTCCGAGGAATCGTCAACCGCGATCTGGCCATCGGGGTCATGCAGTACCGGCTGGACGACATGCGCACCGGCCTGACAATCGATCAACTCTCCCTGGACAAGGTCTCGGCGCCGATGCGGGTGTCATCGAGCTTCGACGCCGTGACCAGTGCCGAAAGTGACCGCGCGGGGAAAATCCTCACGGCCCAACAGGATAAGTCCCGGATTCTCGCTGAAACCGCGGGGGAGGGCAGCGTGGGCTTGCTCACCATGATCGAAGCATTTGAGCAGGATTCCGAACGGGGCGATGCCGCGGCGGCGACAGCTTGCGAGGCTGCCATCGATACAACGCTGGCTAGCCTGGTCGTCAACGGCGCCCCGATTGGCGGTGAGGTGGCGCGGGTGATCAATGGAGCCAAGGCTTACCGGACTCAGATCGTGGAAAAAATCGGCGGCGAAGCACAGGCCTTCAAGCAACTCCTGCCGCAGTACGAGCGAAACCCGCGACTGGTGCTGGCAAAACTCTGGGAGGATGCCCGAGAGACCATCCTGACCGGCGACGTCGAAACCTTCTATACGGTGCCCGGCCAGTTAGAACTCCAACTCAATCGCGATCCGACCCTGCAAAAGGAACGGCAACAGGAGCAGCTCAAGTCGAAGCGCAAGGGGGATGCCCGGTGATTGCCTCCGAACAAGCTGGTGCCTTAGTCGACATCGCCTGCGCGGGCGTCACGAAGACTTTTCGTGATTTCTGGATGCGGCCTCGCGTGCGTGCGGTCGAGGATGTGACCTTCGAAGTCCGCCGCGGAGAGATCTACGGCCTGCTGGGACCCAACGGCTCGGGAAAGAGCACGACAATCAAGATGCTGCTCGGTCTGTTACGGCCGTCGGCAGGTCGGATCGCGATTCTCGGCAAGCGGCCTCGCGACGTCGCAACGAAGCGGCTCATCGGCTACCTGCCGGAGGAGTCGTATCTCTATCGATTTCTGAGCGGCCGAGAAACGCTCGATTACTACGGCCGGCTCTTCGGCTTGGACCGTCGAGCTCGACGGGACCGCATCGATATGCTGCTCGACATGGTCGGACTGGAGGCGGTGCAGCACCGCCCCGTGGGGGAGTATTCCAAGGGCATGCAGCGACGCATCGGACTCGCACAGAGCCTGATCAATGACCCGCAACTGCTGATTCTCGACGAACCGACCAGCGGTATGGACCCCGTCGGCGCGAGACAGATCAAGGATTTGATCGCGACCCTCGCCCGGCGCGGAAAGACAGTGCTGCTCTGCTCGCACCTGTTGTCCGATGTCGAAGATCTCTGCGACCGCGTGGCCATCATGTATGGTGGCAAAATCCGTTCCGCAGGCACCTGCGACGAACTGCTGGAGCAGCGGCATGCCACCGTGTTCGAGGCTGGCGAAATGCCTGATGCGGTGGTGGCCGAAGTGCGTCAACTGCTCGACCGGCACCATATCCCCCTCACCAAGGTCGAGCATCCGCGGCGATCGCTCGAGAGCCTGTTTTTGGAGGTAGTCGAGCGGGCACGTTCCGAGGGCGTGCGGACATTTGGGGCCGCCGGCGGAGGTCCGGTGGCCGGGTTCCTGGCCGAGGATCCCACCAGTCGCGTTGACGGCCACCCGGCAGAGCAGACCGTGGCGGAGGCCGTCGACGCGGGTCTGATAGACAGCCTTACACGGCGTTAGCATGCCTCCACGCTTCTCTATCTACCGTCGCTGGATGGCGTTACCGCTCGGCCTGGCCGTGCCGACGGCCGCGGCGGCCTTGCTGTGGTGGACGGGACGATTTGTGGCGGCCACGGCGATCGCTGGGGCGGTATCGCTCGTCGTCGGATTCCTGCTCGGCATCATCCTGCTACGGACGGTGCTGTCATCCGGCTACGGCGTGATCGGCGTGGCCCGAACGGTGGTCGAAGAGGCGGTGGGCACCCGCGTGCCCTTGATCCTGCTGATGCTCGTCATGATGGGGTTGCCAGCGCTACCACTCGTGCTCGACCCCACGGAGCGGCTCGAGTATCGGATGCAGTTTTTCCTCAACTGGGGCCTGTCGGGGGCCGGTTTTCTCCTGGCGATGGTCACGCTTGTGCTCGCCTGCGGCAGCGTCTGCGGCGACATCGACAGCCAGCGAATCCAAATGACGCTCGTCAAGCCGATCGAGCGCTGGCAATACCTTTTCGGGAAGTGGCTCGGCATCGTTCTCCTTGACCTGGTGCTCGTCGGCCTCGCAGGCATAGGTATCTATGCATTCACTCAGGCCCTGCGGCGATCGCCGGAAATCGATCGGGCCGATCGGCGAGCGATCGAGCAGGAAGTGCTCGCGGCCCGCTCATCAACCCGCCCAGAGCATCCACAGCGGGAAGACTTCACGAAGGCGTTAGCCGCAGCAGCCGCGCAGATGGAGAAGGACGATCCCTCGTCGTTCGCCGCTGATCCAGCAGGTGCTCGACGACGAATCCGTTCGCAACAGTTGCTCGAGTGGCACACCGTCCGACCCGACGTGGTTTCGAGTTACCTGTTTACTGGCCTCGACCGCGCGGGAGCGGAATCACAGTTGATACAACTGCGGCTGAAGCCGTTCGCGATCAACGTCGGTATCGACCGCGCCGATGTCAGATTCGCGATGTGGCTCAACGAGCGGCCGTTTCCCATGCGCGACGGACGGCACGAGGAGTTTACGTTCGCCAGCGGCTCATTCCACACCATCGCACTACCTTCATCAGCGATCGCCGACGACGGTACGCTCCTCGTCACCATCGCCAATCGCAACCTCGTGCCGCCGGGCGAGACCGAGGCGACCGGTATCTCGTTCTCACCAGGCAAGGGGCTGGAGGTGCTCGCACGCGTCGGCGGATTCGAGGCAAACCTCTTCCGGGCGCTGGTGCTTGCCTGGGCCAAACTCGCCATGCTCGCCGCAGTTGCGCTCGCGGCCGCGGCCTGGCTCGGCTTCCCGGTCGCGGTGCTCACCGGACTGATGGTCTACGTGGCTGCGATGGCGCAAGGGTTTCTCGCCGATGCCATCGACGCCTACACCGGTCTCGACGCGGCAGACGCTTCGTTCGTGGCGATGGTTCGGCTGAGATCGACAATGCTCCGCGAACGGCTCGACGCACTCCAACTCTGGGAGGCCGCCAAGACCGTGGCCTCGTTTATCGCCGATGGTTTCCTGGCCCTCGTGCCCTCGTTCGGATCACACGACGGAGTCACTCAAGTCGCCACGGGACGACTGATCTCTTGGGCCGAGACCGGCTGGGGCCTGCTCGTGCTGGCGGTCGCGTACCCGCTCGTGTTTCTCGTAGTCGGCTGGTTTCTCCTCGAGCGACGTGACCTGGTGAATGTCTCGGGCCCCTGAACACCGCCGTGTAGCCACGATGAAAACCGATCGCGTCGCCACCCCGATCTCCCTGCTCCTGCTCGCCCTCTGCGGGTGCGGCGCCGCCTGGTCGGCAGCGTCAGTGCAGCGGCAGCGACGGGAACTGGAACTCGTCGAGTCGGTTGGTAAAACCGATAGCATGCCGCCCCACGTCGCACTGGTAACGGCCGCCCTGGGCACCTTTCGCGGACTTGCCGTCGATATCCTCTGGGCCCGCGCAGATCACCTGCAGTCGGAGGGCGAGTTTTTCGAGGCTCAGACGCTGAGCCAATGGATCACGGCCCTGCAGCCACGGTTCCAGCGTGTGTGGGGCTTCCAAGCCTGGAATCTCTCCTACAACATCGCCGCCGCCACGCAGTCCCCAACCGAACGGTGGGGATGGGTGCAGCGTGGCATCAGCTTGCTTCGCGAACAAGGCATCCCGCTCAATCCCCGCTCGCCGCAACTTCACATGGAACTGGGGTGGATCTTCCACCATAAGATCGCCGGCAAGTCCGACCGCCAGCATTGGTACTACAAAGCCCGCTTGGCCCGGGAGATGCAGGAACTGCTCGGCGACATGACGACGGGCCAGACGGCCGACCGGACGGTGGACCTGTTTCGCCGGATTGTCGATTCTCCCGCCACGCTGGAGGAACTGCTGACCCGCACGCCGCAGGCCCACACGGCGCTCGAACTGCTCGCAGCCCACGGCGCCAAGCCTGACGAGGAGTTCGTCCGCATGCTGGGCCGTGCCCTCATGCAAGTCAACTCGATCGATGCCCGAATCCTAGGGGAGGAGAAACTGCCGCCGGGCACGAACGTAGCCCTCTTGAAGGCCATCCGCGCCGATAAGGAAACCGCCACCATCCTCTTCGAAACCGTCGTGCCGTACGTGCAACAGCGGACGCTCAGGGAGCGCTACCGCATGGATCCCGTCCGCATGCTCGCGTTGATCGAGCGGTATGGGCCGCTCGATTGGCGGCATGCCGAGGCCCACGGAATCTATTGGACGGAGGGCGGTATCGACGTCAGTCGCGCCCTCATCGAGCGGAAGGAAGTCAACGAGTTGATGATCATCCGCAGTCGGCTGCACATGCTAGCTGACCTGATGCGGAGCGGGCGGGTCGATTTTGATCCGTTGACAAACCGCGTTGACCTTCTCCCCGATCCTCGGTTCGCAGCCGCCTACGAGCGGTCGCTCCAGGAAGCGCTGGACCTGATCGGGTCGGAGCAGGGCGTGGCTGCGGGGGATTTCGGCCGTGCCGAGGAAGAGGATCTGCTCGATGGCTACGAGAACTTCCTCAACCTCGCCACGATTCTCGAGTTTCTCTACGGCGACCAGGCCCGGGCACAGGCCAGTTTTGCGAAGCTCGTCGATCTCGCAGATCGGCTGGGACGTGGCGACGATCCAATCTACGCCGACACGCTCGAGACGTTCGTTGCGCTCCGGATCGCAGAAGTGCTGGCGATCGACGTCTCCAACCTACGGCAGTTTCTCGATGCAATGATCCGCCGCGGCATTCTCGAGGGGCTTGCCAAGGGTGATCTCGGCGTGTTCAACCGGTATCTGCTGGTGGCCCATTCCACCTACGACCGGAGGTTCGCCGCCACCCGTCCGGGAACGAAGTTCGTACTGGAGGAGTCCAAACTCCTGGACTTTCCCAAACTCGTCGACAACTCGTTCATCAGCGTGATGAAACACAGCGTGCCTCTCCTCACACGGGCCCGCATCTGGGCATGGGCGCCGGACGCCCTGCGGGCACGCGCGTATCCGGAACTAGCCGACACGCTCCGCGACCAGGCCGTAGCCGAAGGATTCGACCCTGAGCGGGCATTTCCGGCCCCAAAGTCGCAACCAGACGCTGAGCCGGCACGGGCAGCCGCCGCCAGCGGCTCGGAAGTTGAGAAGCATGATCCGACCGCTGTGGACTCCGAAGAGGGCGTGGAATGACGCCTCTGGAAAGTGGCCCGGATGCCCGACCGGGAACGTGTCGCATGAGCCTCGTGAACCGCAGCCTCCGCAGCGCGTTTAAGCGCATTCGATTTTGGTGAAACGCCTGCTCGCGGGCGGCAAAAGTCGCCGCTGCGCGGTCCTGCGGATTATCGCCGGGGCGAGGATACGCCAAGGCTCCCCGCGCGTTCGCCGACCCCCTCGCCTTCCTTCTCCAATGTGCCATCTCAACGCTCCACCAGAGGGGTCCATCCGGGGTTTTCATGGGCAGAGCGATAAACGGCCGCCGCGCAGGGCGATCACATCTGTGGTCTGGACGGGTTTTGTGGAGCGGGAGCCACCAGGCCTTTGAGCGTCCGCGGGCGAACCAATCCGGCACCGTCTCGATGCGACCCGGATACCCCGCGCTCGCGCTTGGGGCTTCCTGACGGGAAGCAA
>CAMBPQ010000067.1 GCA_945869735.1 Planctomicrobium piriforme | reverse complement strand
GCCGTTCAATCCTCACCGAGGTAAGACCATCGACCGGAGAGCCGTGTGCGGGAGATCCGCCAGCACGGTTCGGAGGGAGGGGGGCCCGAATCCCATCGGGCCTCCCTACCCCTATCGGGTCGCATCGAGACAGTGCTGGAATGGTTCGCCGGCACGGTGGACCTTCGGGGGCGATACCGTTGCGGGCGTCCGAAGAAACCATGCGGGCGGGGTTTTTCCGCCGCCGGCCCGTTATTTCTCACATGAATCTCATGCAGCGGTGCTATGCTCTGCGTTGTCAAAGGCGGCGTCGCCCGATTCCGATGACATGAGAGTGTCACCTTTGACCCCCGCCTGACCACAGCACCACCGGCCGAACTCGCTTCGCGGCACGCGCTTCCAGCGGTGAAGCAATGTGTCGTTGAAACTGTTCAATCGACCTCCCCGGTCGATAGCGCTCTCCCGACCGCGACACCGGTGGCGCCACAACACGGAGATGATTGACCGAAGAGCCCTCCCGGGTTCGAGGTGCAGTCTGCACTCATGAAGCGTTTCTCCATGTCTGCCGCGCCGCGGATGGTCCGCCGTGGCTTTAGTCTCGTTGAGCTTCTCGTCGTCATTGCGATCATCGCGGTGCTCCTCGGCTTGCTGCTGCCAGCTGTGCAGTCCGCGAGGGAGGCTGCCCGCAAGTCGTCCTGCCAAGGCAACCTCAAGCAGGTCGCGATGGCCGTGCTCATGTACGAACAGAGCCAGGGCCGGCTTCCGATGGCCGCCGAAGTGAAAACCCCTCCGACCGCGTGCGGCAACTGCTACAACCCCTGGCACGAGGCCGGCCTGTCGAGCACGTCGGATGCCAGGGAACAGGGCACGAGCTGGATGCTTGGGATTCTGCCCTACCTCGAAGAGACGATGGTTGCGAACCAGTGGAATCGCCAGACGAACGTGCGGGGCAACGCCTCACTCGCCCAGAAGGACATTGCGAGTTTTTACTGCCCAAGCCGCCGCTCAGGCATCCGGCAGTCGAACGAGGATCAGCAAAATTTGGTCGATGCCGGGTGGGTCGGCGGCGGCACCGACTACGGCGGCTGCCACGGGAGGTTCGACGGCTTCGAGCCGCTGGTGGCCACGGAGCGGGCCTTTCGCCAGCAGGCCGATGCGACGGGCTCGACCGGCCGGCGCGGTGGCGTGTTCATGCCGAATGCCGCGGTCGCGACGGCTGCGATCCGTGACGGCCTGTCGAACACGCTCTTGATCGGCGAACTCCAGCGGCTGCGGCCGATCCCGGGCGGAGCGACGGCGGTGGAGACCGATCACCGCCAGAGTCAGGACGGATGGGCGGTCGGCGGCGTCGCGACGCTGTTCGTGACGTCGGTGAGCCCCGCCGGCCATGCTGGCGGTATCAATAACGGTTTCTTTCAGTCTCCCGGAAGCGAGCACCAAGGCGGTGCGTTCTTCGCGATGGCCGACGGCTCGGTCCACTGGATCGGCGAAGACATCGAGGCCGGGAGCAACGAGTCCGTCTTCGCGCTCCTAGGCTCCATGTCCGACGGCCAAATCGCGAGCCTCGCCGGAAACCAATAACAGCGCGGGCCGACTCGTGGCCTTCGCCTCTCGGTCAGGAAGCCCCAATCGCAAGTTTTGATGTTGCGCGTTTTTGGCTGTGATTCACATGGTAGCCCTGTATTCAGCGGCGAAGCCTCGTTCCAGCAGGGCTTTCATCCGCTGGACTCCGCCGGGAGTTTCCAGTCGCTTGGCCATGTAGGCCAACTCCGATCGCTCGGATGCCAGCCGGACCGCCTGACAGAGGCCGTGGGTTCGCTGAGGAACCCACCACGCCTTGTTGGCAGCCGACAGCCTGGCACTGGCCAGCTGCCGGGCTCGGTACCACTCGAGGTACAGGAACGTCGTGATGGCCAACGACGCCCAGCCCTCGACGGCAGCGAATCGCTTGAAGCGGTACTGGTGGAACCCCAGCGTCGACTTCAGTTCCTTGAAGAACAACTCGATCTGCCACCGCAGCGTGTAGATGTCCACGATCTCCCGGACCGAGAGGTCGGATGCGTTGGTCAGCAGGATCTTCGTGTTGTCGAGGCTGGCAGTCTTTGAATCTGGTTTCGTTGTCGAAAAGACGATTCGCACGGCTCCAATGGAGCGGATGCGACGGCTTTCCTCGTGGACGCGATACGTCCTTGATTTCGCTTTCGGCCCGATCCGATGCCGGGAGAGGCGGCGATGCGCCACGAACTCTCCCTGGCCTGGAGCGAGCCTGATGGTCTGCCATGACCACGCCGATCGATCATCCATGAGCGACCGTACCCGTAACCGTCTGCCCTGGCGTCCTTCCAGCACCCGCTCGGGATTGCACGGAAAGATCCAGCGGAAGCCCCGTGCCTCGCACGCCTCGCGAACGACCCACAATTCATAGGCCGTATCGCCGACGACGATCACCCGGGCCCCCGCTGGAACCTTCAGATCCCGCACCATGTCCGCCGCCACCTCCGCCGTCGTGCGGTGGATGATTCCATGGGTCTTGCAGTACGACGGCGTGTAATGCGGCTTCAGCACCGGGATCCGCAGCCCCGAGGGCGTCAGCAGCAGACCCACGGTGAAGGAATGACAACTCCGCCGCTGATGCCGATACCCTCCGTGCCGCCGCCCCTTTCGGAAGCGCCGCTTACGGTTGCCGGTGCTGTACGTGTTCTCCGTCAGCTTTCCCGCTTGTCCACAGAGCGTTGCATCCACCGCGAACACGTACGTCCCCAGCGACGTCTCGTAGCGCAAAAGCTCGGCCCGCAACAAGTCACCCACGCAAGGCAGCAGCGACGCCCACTTCGCCAGACAGCGGCCCACCTGGGCCCGATGGCAGCTGTCACTGCGCACCGAAGTCGCAGCCCGGAGGCACGACATGCGACCCGAATGCAGGATGAACGCCGTAATCAGCCGCGTCGCCATCGCCGCCGTCGTCACCTTCAGCCCACAACGAGCCAAAACACCCTTGAGCCCAGGAAGCGAATCGGCGACCATCATCATGGCGGGGACTCCTTTTGCGGCTGGTGAAAACACACACAAACTGGTCGTGGGGGAGCCCCGCCATTTTTCCAAGACCGGTTTTTCAAGGAAATACCACTAACGCGCAACATCAAAAAGCGCGAGGGCGGGGTAAGCAGGTCGCATCGAGACGGTGCCGGAATGATTCGCTGGGTGTGGCATGCTCGGCGCTTGTGCTGCCTCAGCCACCTTCCAGCGGCTTGATCCAGACGTTGCGAAACCGAACGGGACTGCCGTGGTCCTGGAGAAAGAGCGGCCCCTTTCCGGTCGCCCGCTGCGTCTTCTCGATCGCCCGCAGATGGTCGGTGACGCCGTGCCGGTAGGGGATGTAGGGCGACCGCGGCTCAGTGAACTCGATTCCGTCCTGCACGAGTCTGCCGTTCAGCCAGGCCGTGATCGAACCGGGCGTCGTGATCGTGCCTGTAGCATCGCGTCGCGGGGCGATGAACCGGATGTCATACACCTGCCATTCGCCAGTCCGCCGCGAGGCGTTGACCAATGGCTTGCCGAAGCGGTACAGAGACCCCTCGTCCTGATCCGTCGGCGGATCGACGCCGAAGGAGTCGAAGATCTGCATCTCGTAGTGGCCGTGGATGTAGAGGCCGCTGTTGCCGCTCGCCTGGGGCGAGGTCACGAACTCCGCGTGGATGTCGGCGTCGCGGAAGACGGGCACGGAGACGAGGTGGTTGGCGTGGCCCTTCGTCTTCGACATCACCAGCGTGCCGTCCTCGATCACCCAGTCGATCGGCCCGCCGGCCATGTTCGTGAACTTCGGGCCGCCCGGTTCGCTGCCATCGCCGAAGAGTAGGATCGCCCCCGGCGGCGGCTTCACCGGCAGCGGCTGCTGCACGGGTCGGAACTCGACGGGCTGCGGTTGGTCCGCGGCCGGCTCGAGGCCGCGGACCGTGCAGTCGGCGAAGTCGGCGAACCGCACCCAATCCTCTTCGAGCAGATCGTGCTTGCCCGAGCGGACGTGGTAGCCGATGGTGCCGCCGACGGGAGAATCGACCGCGGGATAGTCGCCGGTGCCGAGGCCGTCGAGCCCGAACAGTTTCCAGACCGGGCTGGCGGCAACCGCCGCGAGAAACTCCCCGCGGGGATCGGCCCAGCGATCCTCGACGGCGCTGGCCACGTAGAGCGGCCGAGGCGCCGTCAGCGTGAGCAGAACGTGCTGGTCGCAGGGCAGGTTGGCCTCGCGTCCGGCGTAGGTGGCAAACGCGGGACAGAACCAATGAGGGAACCGCTTGGTGATCGCCCCGATGGTCTCGCCGTAGCTGCGTCGTTCGAGGGCCGCGCCGCCGCAGCCCGACTCGTTGGACACGACCATCGCGAACCGTTCGTCGCACGCACCCGCCCAGAGCGCGGCCTTCCCGTTGCGGGAGTGCCCCAGAACGAGCACCTTTCCCGCGTCGACCTCGGGCAGCGTCACGAGCCAATCGAGGATTCGCGAAAGCTGCCAGGCCCATGCTGCAATCGCACCGGGCTCGTCGGCGGGAAGCTCGCCAGTGACGGGCCGGCCGAGGGAGGCCAGCGCGCTGGCGGCGCGGCCGTCGGGACGGTCGGGAAATACGTCGCCGTAACAAGCCGTGGCCATTCCGTAGCCCCGTGCGAGGAGTGTCTCGACAGGCCAGCGACGGGCATACACGCCCCGCGAGGCCTGCGTCGCCTTGTGGTCGACAATGCCCTCCGCCGGGTCGTCCGGCAGCCATGCCTCACAGAGCCGGATGTCGGGATCGATGTGCTCGGCCTGATTGCCCTTGAAGTTGAGGTTGAGGAACACCGGCACCGGCCGATCAGATACCGGCAGATAGAGTAGGACGTTGGTGATCGGCGCATTGGCCGCGTCACCCAGCCGGAGCCGGGCCTGGAACCGTATGGCCTTCGCGCCGCGGGCGAGCTCGATCTCGGCACGTTCGACGGCACCGACGGGAGACACTGGAACTTCAGGTAACCTGCGGCCATAGACAGACTGCTCGAGTAGGGCGAACTGGTGGGGCCGCGACGACGCCGTCCAGTCGTCCGCTGTCGTCGCAGGCCGGCCATCCGGCCCAGCCAGCACGTCGGGCAGCGTGTAGGGGCCGACCGCGGCTTCGTCGTAGTTGGGCTCCGTGGCGGTCACAATGGGCAGCGCCATCACGAGTCCGATCGCGAGCCAGAGAACGTCGCTGCGAACTTGACGGCGCCTCATCGGCATCGGTCGTTCCCTCGAAATCCTCGGCTTCAGTCGCGGCACCCGCCGCTCCCGACGATCGTTGTATCCGATGGCTGCGGGATTCGATCGCGAGCGAGTGCCTCAGAGGGCCGGGGATGAGCCCGCCAATCCGTCGCGCAGGTGGAACAGAACAGGGGCTATTGTCGCGCCGCCGCGACAGGTCGCGGCCCGCACATCCTCGAATTCCCGTGATTTACGACGATGCGGGTTTGGCACGCGGGATGCTCTTCCCTCCTGCGGCGGAAGTCGGTCGGCGCGATCGGCTCAACATTTTAGGCAAGGCCCGCCGACCGGGGGCCACGCACCATCGAGGAGAGAACCATGAAGAAGATTGAAGCGATCATCCGGCACTTTAAGCTCGAGGAAGTCAAAGACGCACTCAACGCCCAGGGCGTGAAGGGCATGACGGTGACCGAGGTCCGCGGCTTCGGCCGGCAGAAGGGGCATACCGAGACCTACCGTGGCGCGGAGTATTCCGTCGACTTCCTCCCGAAGGTCAAGATCGAGGTGGTGGTGAGCGACGACGAGGCGCAGGCCGTCATCAGCAAGATCATGGCGACCGCCCGCACCGGCCAGGTGGGCGACGGCAAGATCTTCGTGACGAACCTTGCCGAGGTCGTCCGCATTCGCACCGGTGAAACTGCCGCCTCCGCGATCTAGTTTGAGCGGCAGCACGGCCATCCATGGCCCGCGCAGGCTTGGGCAGGCGGGGGAACGCCCAGAGTTCCCTCGCCTGCTCGCCGCCGCTGAGTTGGCGATACACGTAAGTCGAATGCGGTCTAGGCCGGCAGCGGCCGCGTCATCTCCACCGGCACGACCCACTCGTCGTATTGCTCAGGCGTGACGTAGCCGAGGGCGACGGCTGCGGCCTTCAGGCTCGTGCCATCCACGTGGGCCTTCTTGGCGATCTTGGCTGACTTCTCGTAGCCGATATGCGTGTTGAGCGCCGTCACGAGCATCAGCGAGTCGTCGAGGTGGTGCTGGATACGGGTGAGATTCGGCTCGATTCCCATGGCACAGTGGATCCGCATCGAGTCGCAGGCGTCGGCGATCAGGTCGGCCGATTCCAGCACGTTGTGAATCATCACGGGCTTGTAGACGTTGAGTTGGAAGTTGCCCTGGCTGCCCGCAAAGGCCACGGTGGCGTCGTTACCGAACACCTGAGCGCAGACCATCGTCATGGCCTCGCACTGCGTGGGGTTTACCTTGCCCGGCATGATCGAACTGCCTGGCTCGTTTTCCGGGATCGAGATCTCACCGATCCCGCAGCGCGGGCCGCTCGCTAGCCAGCGGATATCGTTGGCAATCTTGAGGAGTGCCATCGCAAGGCCGCGCTCTGCGGCGCTCATGTCGACCATGGCATCGTGGGCGGAAAGCGCGGCGAACTTGTTGGGGGCCGACACGAACGGATGGCCAGTCTCCTTGGCGATGCAGGAGGCGGCCACGTCGCCGAATCTGGGGTGGGCGTTGAGGCCGGTGCCGACGGCCGTGCCGCCGATTGCCAGTTCGTAGAGTCCCGGCAACGCCCGCTCGATCCCTGCGAGCCGGTCGTCGAGTTGGGCCCGCCAGCTCGAGATCTCCTGGCCGAGCGTGATCGGGGTCGCATCCTGCAGATGCGTGCGGCCGATCTTCACGAGGTCGGCATGCTGCTTTTCGAGCGCGAGAAACACGTCGCGGAGCTGCCGTACGGCGGGCAGGAGTCGGCTATGGATCACCTCCACCGCCGCGATGTGCATCGCCGTGGGAAACGTGTCGTTCGACGACTGGCCGCGATTGACGTCGTCGTTGGGATGGACCGGCTTCTTCGAGCCCATCGTACCGCCGGCTATCTCGATCGCCCGGTTCGAGATCACCTCGTTGGCGTTCATGTTTGACTGCGTGCCGCTGCCGGTCTGGAAGACGACAAGCGGGAAGTTATCGTCGAGTTTCCCGGCGATCACCTCGTCGGCCGCCCGTACGATGAGCTTCACCGTCTCGGCGGGCAGCTGGCCGAGCTCACCATTGGCGAGCGCTGCTGACTTCTTGAGGATGCCAAGCGCCTTCTTAACGGCCCGGCCCCACTGGAAGCGATCGACACCGATCTTGAAGTTGTCGCGGGACCGCTCCGTCTGGGCGCCCCAGTAGCGATCGGCGGGCACCCGCACCTCGCCCATGCTGTCGGATTCGGTGCGGAAGTTCGGCGCGACGGCGGGCATCGGCGGGGCTCCGGGAGGGGAAAACCGCCTGAGTGTAGCGTGCCGACGGGCGTGCTTCGCCACCCCGCAGACGCGGCCAGCGTGGGGTGTCTGCGGGCTAGGGCGCATCCGACTTTGGTGGCTCACCGGCTCGGGGGCGGCAAAAGTCGCCGCTACCCGGTCCTGCGGATTGTCGCCGGGGCGAGGATCCGCCCGAGGCTCCTCGAGCGTTCGCCGACCCCCTTGCCTCCCGTCAGGAAGCCCCAAGCGCGAGCGCGGGGAATACGGGTGGCGCTGAATCGATACCGGATTGGTTCGCCGGGGGTGGCATGCTCGCCGCCGGGGGATTTTGCTACAGGATGCCCACTTGGCCGACTGGGCGTTGCTCGTGAGTCGCAAAGATTCCCCGGCGTCTGCGCGTGCCACCCCCGGCTCCTCACGATCGGGAGCGTGTGCCGTCAGGAAGCCCCAAGCGCGAGCGCGGGGAATACAGGTGGCACCCCGCCCTGCTCCACACCGCTGCGAGGGCGCATCCGACTTTGGTGGCTCACCGGCTCGGGGGCGGCAAAAGTCGCCGCTACGCGGTCCTGCGGATTGTCGCCGGGGCGAGGATCCGCCCGAGGCTCCTCGAGCGTTCGCTGACCCCCTTGCCTCCGTCCTCCAAAGTGCCATCTCGCCGCTCCACCAAAAGCGGATGCGCTCGAGGTCAGCGGCGGCGCAGCTGCTGCGTCGCATCGGGCGGGCGGCTCGCAGTGGGCGACGTCTTAGAGTCGCTGGCCTGTGTGGTCCAGGCCAGCGCGATCGCGAGCCAGCCGTCGGCGCTCACCGCCTGCACGGCCTGTACGCCCGCCAGCCGCGGGTTCGACAGCATCTGCTCGGGGATGAGTTTCACCGGACGCTCCTTCGGGAACATCTTTCCGAAGATCGTCCGCAGGCCGAACTCCATCCGCCCCTTGTGCCCCGGACCGCTGAGCTGCACCGGACCGTCGCGTTCGAGCATGACTTGCATGCCCGATACGACAGGACGGTAGGCCACCTGGGCCACGATGTCGTACCAGTTGCTGCGGCGGCCGCTCTCGAGCGCGTCGATCGAGACCCGCACGTGCACGAGGCCGTCGCGGCATTCCACGCGGAGCGGTTCGGTAGACGCAAACTGCACCTCGACGCCCGCGGGTAGATCATCGGGCACCTGCGGTGGTAGACCGAGTCGCGTGCAGATGAGCCTGGCGAGATCCTCGAGCCCCATGCGCCGCCCCTGCAGGCCGAATCGGCTACACGCGTTGTTCACGCTCGACTCATGGACCTGTATGCTGAACAGCGCGTCTTCCGGTGCCCGCGGCCGGGGCGTATGCGCGGAGAGCTGCGAGGCGGCCGCGAGGCGGAGCCGTGCCGTGGCGACTCCTGCTGCTGTCTCAAGTGACACGGCCGTCGGCTCAAGGCCGAGCTCCTCCATCGGCTTCCAGAACCGCTGCCGGATCTTCTGGGCGGCGGCCGAGATCTGCGGCTCGGTCTGCTGGTCGACCTCACGGCAGGCGCGGGACACGATCTTGGCGTTGACCTCACGAGTGGCCTGGCCGATGTTCTCGTCGTGCTGGGTGCGGACGATCCCACGGACGAGCGAACCCATCAGCGGCACGGAATCGAAGCCCGTCTCGATGCCGGCCAGCTGCGATTGGTTGGATGCAGTGCCCCGCGCCGCGCCGAAGGCGAGGCCCTGCGGCGACACGTTGATCGGCTTGAAGACAGTGAACGTCGACAGGCCCCGGCTATGGATCGCCACCGAGCCCGCTTCGGTGACGGTTCGCGACGCGACCTCGCCGTTGACCAGCAGGTCGAACCGGATCTCACTGGGGTGGGGCATGAATCGGACGGCGGTCGACTGTTCAACGGTCTTGGTGCCGCGAACTTTTCTTCCCAGTACGAAGTCCTGGAGCGGACCCGTTGTCACCGACGATGCCGGCAGCATCCGTTCCACGAACTGCTCACTGATCGCGAGCCGGATATTGGGCGAGAGATAGTGGTCGTGCACTGCGCGATCGACCGCCTGAGCCAACGCTGACGGCGCGGCCGCGATACCGCGGAGCGAATCCCTCACTGCCCGAGCATCTGGGCCTGCCCGCGAGGATTCAAACCGCTCGAGCGCTTCGAGCAGCCGTGCTATCTCCAACGTCGTCGAAACAGCGGTGAGCCCAGGCTCCACTTCGCCATGCGGCTGGTGTCTCGGGCCAGCCTCGATATCGGCACAGCACGACGCGGCGGCCCGCCAGACGGCGACGCGACGAGATACGGCGAGCGCAGCGCGACGGATCTGCGAGGCGAGTGCCGCATCATCGGCCTTGTCCGCAACCTTCATCCCTTCGGGCACGCGATCGCCGAGCACGATGAGCGGCTCCTCACCACCTGAGTCACGCGGGCCGCCTGTCGCGGCCACTGCCTGGAGGCTGCCGAGCGTGTCGGCCGCCCACCGCGCCGCTGCCTCGCTCCTCGTGTCAGCCCCGAGCCGCTGCAACTGCTCGGTCAGCTTCAGTGCCACCGGCCAGCGGGAGCCTTCAGCCGGCAGGCTCTCGGGCTGGGCTGGAACAACGGGTTCCTCGCCCGTGTCGCGGCCGACACGGGCGCGGAGACGGTCGAGCAGTCGGCTGCTTCCGGTCGGCTGCGGCGTGGCCGGCTCACTGCGGAGTTCGGACCGGCGTTCCGAGATGCGGTCCAGAAGCCTGCTCCTACCGCCCGCCGGGTCGCGGGTGTCGGCTCCGGCCGCGTCAGTCCAGTTGACGCCATCGGGATCGTTCCACTCTTTTCCGGGCAGCGGCGCGGCGGCTGGCGCCGGCGGTCGCTCCACGGCGCGTGGCGGCGAGGCGTCGTGCTCCTCGTCACGAGCGGCATCGCGCCGCGTGACGAGTGCCCGCAGTGCCGCGTCCGGTGGTTCGGCTGTGTCTTGGGCTGCGGGGTCCTCGGGCTCCCCGGGAGGAGGCACAAGCGGCGTGTCGTTGTTGGTGGTCGCCGGTTGTGCTGGTTCCGGCGGCGGCGTGAAGCGTCCGGCTGTCGGCAGCGCCTGCGGCACGATTGCCTGCACGATCGGCGTGGGCGCGTCGCCCAGCGCGAGGCGTTCCGGCATCTGAGGCCGTTCCACGGGTGGCCGTGTCGAGAGCGCCCGCGCGCCGGTGGGCAGGTCGTCCGCCACGACCTCCGGCGGCCGCTCCGCCTCCACGAGGGGTGCGTCGAGCCCGAAGTACGGCTCGGGAGGCGGGCTCTGGAAGTCGGGGCCGGCGATGGCCACGGCGAAGGCGAGGCCGGCGACGAATGCGCACGCGACGACTGTTCCAGCGCGTCGCTCGGCAGTGTCGCTCGTGGTCACCATGGTCGATCACCGTCCGCCTGCCAATGAATCCATGGGCACGGACGCGACGGCCCGACCCTTCCGCAAGGATCGACAGGCACCACCGGAAAATTCGATTTCGGCACATGCAGGCCGCAAGGTCGGGGCGGCGTATGTCCTCGCGGCCGCAAGCTGGGCAAGGGGCGCGGGCTAGATCATTCGACGTTGGTGTGTCGCCGACTGGCCTACCTTTTCCAAGGCGTGAGCCGGGGTTCTTCGAGGACCGCAGTCCAAGCGTCGACGAGCACGGTGAGATTTGCGTTGCGATCGACGGCGTCGAGTGTTTCAAGCGTGGCTTCGACAGCTGCCGTTGCGGCGTCGAGATCGACGGCCCACGCTGCGGCAGCCCGGTCAGAAGCCGCGGTGGCCGAGCCCGCATTTCCAGCAGTGCGACGCAGCGCCTCGCGAAACACATCGAGCGCCGAGTCCAGCGCGACCCGCAGCCGCGCGCGTCGTGGCGGTGCGTCCTTGCCGGCCGCCTCCACGAAGGCTGTCGTGTCGCGTGAGAGAGCGACACCGTGCAGCGGCCGCTGCGAGAGGAGCTCCAGCAGCCGGGCACGAAACGCCACGACGTCGGGATCGAGTAGCAGTCGTGCGCGAAAGAGACTGCCGCCCGAGGCCTTCGCGCACGCGTCGGCCGTCGCCGTGTCGAGCGGCACCGCCGCCCCGTGCGACTCCTTTTCGATCACCCGTCGCACCACGTCGACTGCCAGCGGTGCGAACCGGATCACCTGGCAGCGAGAGCGGATGGTGGGCAACTGCCGCTCCAACGCCGTCCCCACGAGGATGATGGCCGCGGTATCAGGCGGCTCTTCCAGCGTCTTGAGTAAGCAGTTGGCCGACTCCTCCGAGAAGTGGTCGGCGTCCATGATCACGGCCACCTTGCGGGTGCCGACCGCCGGCCGCAGGAGCATCCGCCAGCAGAGGCCTTCCCGCATGCGATGGGCGTCGTCGCCGATCAGCAGGTCAAGCGGAATCGTCGACTTATCCTCGGGTTTGCGAACGACGTCGATGTCGGGATGGCTGCCGGCATCGGCCTGCACGCACGACGCGCAAGTTCCGCAGGCCACGAGCCCCGGCTGCGGCGCCTGGCAGACGAGCGACTTCGCCAGCGTCAGGGCAAACGTTCCCTTGCCCACGCCGGCCGGGCCGATGAACAGATAGGAGCCGGTGATGCGGCCCCGCGTCTGGGCGGCGACGAACCGCTCGGCGATCGCGTCGTGCCCTTCGATGCCCTGCCATGCCATGACGCGATCCTCAGGCCAACTCGGGATACCGCGACGCGATCGCTGTACGGACTCGCGTGAAGACCTCGTCGATGCCCGCCGTCGCGTCGATCACCACGATCCGCTCCGGCTGCCCCGCGGCCTCCGCGAGATAGCCCGCTCGGAGTCGCTCCCGGAACGCATCGCCGCGACTCTCGAGCTTGTCGAGCGGGCGGTTGAGCCGGCGGCTGCTGGTTTCGAGATCGACGTCGAGGAGGAGCACGAGGTCGGGCATCAGACCACCGGTGGCCACGCCGCCGACACGGCGGATGTCTTCGGGGTCGATTCCACCGGCATGGCCTTGGTAGACGATGTTGGAGAGGAGGTAGCGGTCGGACACCACCCATTCGCCGCGGCCAAGCGCCGGCCCGACGACCTCCGCGACGAGTTGTGCCCGGGCGGCCATATAGAGAAACATCTCTGCGGTCGCCGCGAGGTGGAGATCGTGGCGGTCGAGCAGGATCGAGCGGACCGCGTCACCGACCGGAGTGGATCCCGGATCACGGCACGTCGCCACGTTCTGGCCGCGTGACCGCAGCCAGTCGGCAAGCCGGCCGATCTGCGCCGATTTGCCGGCGCCGTCGATGCCGTCCAGCGCGATGAACCGGGAAGACGGTGCAGCGTGTGTGTTCATCGGCAGAATCAGAAGCCCTGTGCGCCGAGCCAACGGCGACATTCGACCGTCCACGGATGGAGCTGCTTCATGCCGTCGTAGGGCCGCACGCCGAGGCCGAGACCGTGCATGCCCGTTTCGTAGACGTGGAGTTCGAAGGGCCGAGTGAGCGACTTGAGCCGCTGCCCAAGTTCGAGGATCGGCTCGAGTTTCACGGCCGTGTCGTCCCAGGTGTGCCAGACGAAGAGCGGCGGCGTGTTGTCGTGGGCCGCGAGTTCGCCGGAGAGTTCTCGCGACAACTCGTCGCTCGGCGCGTCGCCGAGGAGATTTTTCCGGGAGCCGCCATGCGTTTGCTCCGGCAGCATGCTCACCACCGGGTAGCAGAGGATGCCGAGATCCGGCCGAGCCGATTCGCGGTCGATTGCATCGGGGGCCGTGGCGTCGCCGGGGCCGCCGTAGATGCACGACGTGAGCGCGAGGTGACCGCCTGCCGAACTGCCCATCACGCCCACCCGCTTGGGATCGATGCCCAGCCGTTCGTGGTCGTGCCGCACCAGCCGGATCGCACGCGAGACGTCGCCGAGCATCACGGGATGGCGGTAGCCCTTGCTGCCAAGCCGGTAGCGGAGCACAAAGGCCGAGATGCCCTGCGAGTTGAGCCACTTCGCATAGTCGCTCCCCTCGTGGTCGGCGAGCACCCCGTAGCCGCCACCCGGGCAGATGACCAGCGCCGCCGACGGCGTGGGTGACTTCACCGCGGGCCACCAGGCGATCACCGGAATGTCATGGTCGGCGGTGCCCCTTGCCCCGGGCGCATCGCCCGGCCAGAGACGGATTGTTTCGGCGGCCTCCGTCGCCATCATCGGCGCTGGATCGGCGGCGATCGCCGCGGCATGGGAAGCGAGCATCGCGAGGGTGGTCACGAAGAACGCATGTCGTGCGAAAAAGTCGATCACGGCCAAGACTCCGCTGAGTGAGGATGGAGGATGTGCGACGGTCGAGGAGCCAAGAGCATACGACACGGGAAGCATCAGGCTCGCTGCCCCTTGGCCCGAGACGGTTCAGCGGTGCACGATCCGCTGGATGCCGAGGGGGTCGGTCGGGTCGAGCGGGGCGATCCGGAGGCAGACGTCCGTGGCGGATTGTTTCCGGCCCATTTCCACGAGGCAGTGCACAAGCCCCTTGGCCGCCTGAAAAAATCCTTTGTTGCCGTCGAGCGCATAGGGCACGGGCCGCGGCCCGCCAGCCGCCTCGAGGGCCTTGATTGCGAGTTCGTAGGCCCGTCCAAAATGGCCGCGGGCAAGCTTCGGGTCGTCTTCCTCCAGCGCGATCAGGCCGAGTTGCACGTGCGCGTCAAGGAAGTCGGGGCATTCCGCGAGCAGCCAGACGAGTTCGTCGCGGGCGATCTCCGTCTCGCCGGCCCCGACCATCGCCTCCACCTCTTCGATGTCCTCCTTGCGGCGGCGGCTGCACCGCGGGTGAACAAACTCCCACGCATGGCCCGCCGGCGACTCGCGGCGAACCACCGCGAGTTTTTCCTGGGCGCCGCCCGGCCGCCTGCGCGGGCCCCGGCCGCTTCGTGATGGCTTGTCGCTCATGCGTGTGGAGAGGATGTCCCCGGGGATCGATACACTGCCGTGGTTTGAACGCAGGAAAACGCCGAATGCAAGAGGCGAGCGTGCGAGTGGCGGCGGAGCGAACGATACAGAAGATAGCGGCGAGTCGCAGGCCTGCCGCTGTGATCGCCGACCCAGTCGCGGTGCGGCGCCGGCTCCTGGCCTGGTATGCGCGGGCCAAGCGGGATCTCCCCTGGCGCGGGTCCGGCGATCCCTATCCCATCTGGGTGAGCGAGATCATGCTCCAACAGACGCAGGTGGAGCGTGTGAAGGAGTTCTTCGGGCGTTTCATGGCGAGGTTTCCCAGCGTGCATGCCCTCGCCGCCGCGCGGGAGCAGGCGGTGCTCAAGCATTGGGAGGGTCTCGGCTATTATCGCCGCGCTCGGCAGATGCATGCTGCGGCCCGGAAAATCGTGGCCGAGCATGTGGGCGAGTTTCCGCGCTCGGTCGTCGGCCTCATGAGCCTGCCGGGCATCGGCCGCTATACGGCCGGCGCGATCGCCTCGATCGCGATGGATCTTCCCGCGCCGATCGTCGAGGCCAACTCGCGACGGGTGCTCGCGCGGCTGGCGGGTCACGACCTGCCGGTTGGCGGTGCGGGTGACGAGCCGATCTGGCAGATCGCCGCGGCACTCGTGCCGCGCAAGAAAGCGGGGGCTTTCAATCAGGCGCTGATGGATCTGGGGGCGATGATCTGCACGCCCGACCGGCCGCTCTGCCAGCGGTGTCCCGTGGCGTCGTGCTGCGCCGCGAAGCAGACCGGCCGCGTCGATCGGATCCCCGCGCTGGCCGCCCCCCGCGTGACGAAGCAGATCCGCGAGGCGGCGGTCGTGGTGCGGCACGGCGACCGGGTACTCGTCGCGCAGCGCGGGCCGGGCGAATGGTGGGAGGGCCTCTGGGATTTTCCCCGGGAGCCCACGAAGAAGGCTGGCGACAGGACCATCGGTCACGTGACCTACACCGTCACCCATCATCGGATCGAGTGCGTCGTCGTCGAGCGCCGGGTGCGGAGGGTCGCGAGACCCAAGGCCACGCAGCGCTGGGCCACGATCGAATCCCTCGCCGCCCTCCCGATCACGTCCCCGGGCCGCCGGATCGTGGTCCTGCTGGCCGAGGACGGCCGAAAGGCCTAGAGCGCATTCGACGTACGTGGAACGCCGGCTCGGGGGAGGCAAAAGTCTCGTCGCCAGGGCTCTTCGCGCCATGGCGGTCGCCCGTCGTCAACTGGAAAGCATGGTGGCGCCGTGGGAACCTTTTCACAGGGATGGGCGTTCAAATGAAAGCGTTAAGTAATTTTCTTACCGCCTGATTCGTTTCGACCAGTTCTTTCCGACCAGTTCTTTCGGTCCTTCGGGGAACTTTGTGGGCGTGGGGTTGCCCATGCAGTGCGCCCGTGGGGTCGCGGGCGAAACGGTGCCGGATTGGTTCACCGGCGGTGACATGCTCGCCGCCGAGGGATTTTGCTCCAGGCTGCTCGGGTGGCCGACTGGGGAATTGCTCGTGAGTCGCAAAGATTCCCCGGCGTCTGCGCGTGCCACCCCCGGCTCCTCACGATCGGGAATCGGGTCGGTCACCGTGGGTGTGGCCTCCCGTCAGGAAGCCCCAATCGCGAACGTGGGGTATCCGGGTCGCATCGAGACGGTGCCGGATTGGTTCGCCCGCGGACGCTCAAAGGCCTGGTGGCTCCCGCTCCACAAACCCCGTCCAGACCATAGATGTGATCGCCCTGCGCGGCGGCCGTTTACCGCTCTGCCCATGAAAACCCCGGATGGACCGGAAAAGGAAGATCGGGTGTCTTCCATGACGGACCGGCGGTGTGACGAGTCGCTCATGGGGCTTGCCAAGCACCCGCTCATCGGGCTGCG
>CAMBPQ010000066.1 GCA_945869735.1 Planctomicrobium piriforme | reverse complement strand
CACCGTCTTCTTCTCCGTCGGCACGCGTGCCACCGCCTACGACCGGCAAGTAAACGACCGCGACAACGACGTGGCCCTGACGATCGTGTTTGAGTCGCATGCCGCGCACGACATCTACCAAACGGCGGAGCGGCACGAGGCCTTCATCGCGGAAAACGCGACGGAGTGGGCGAAGGTCCGCGTGTTCGACACCGACCTCGCCTGACCGACGGCCACGGAGCGCGGATCCAGGTAAGCCGTAACGTGAAGGCGAGGAGGGAGTCGCCTCGTGTCTTGCCGACCGCGCACACTGCGAGGGATTGACCTTGCCCTTGTCGCCCGGCTTGCTGGCCAGCGGAGGGTGCGGGCAGCACGCAGTGAGCGGAGGCCCGAAAGGCCGGAGCGCATCTGCATGTGGTGGAGCGGGGCGGGGTGCTACCCGCATTCCCCGCGCTTGCGCTTGGGGCTTTCTGACCGGAGGCACTTCCTCCCGATCGTGAGGAGCCGGGGGAGGCACGCGCAGACGCCGGGGAATCTTTGCGACTCACGAGCGATGCCCCGTCGGCCAAGCGGGCATCCTGTAGCAAAATCCCCCGGCGACGAGCATGCCACCGCCGGCGAACCAATCCGGCACCGCATCGACGACACCCGCATTCCCCGCGTTCGCGCTTGGGGCTTCCTGACGGGAGGCAAGGGGGTCGGCGAACAGACGAGACGGACAGGCGAGGCGCACGTCTGCCCACTTTTCACACCGCCCGCACCCGCGATACGGCGATCGCACCGCCGAAACACACGGCGACGTCGCCGCCCGCCACCCGCGGTCGTTCGTGATAACTGGAGTCGTATCTCCACCCCTCATCGGTGAGCCGATAGCCGAGGCCGAACGGCGACGCGTCGATCACGCACTCCACCACCGTCGGTGTCGCCGCGGTCGCCGGCAGGTCGGGGAGGTTGATGTTCCAAAACTCCCCCGCGGCGCAGCCGCGGTCGCGAAGCGTCGCGAGGATCGCCGCCACCCAGCCGGCTGCGCGGTCCCAGTCGATCGTCGTGCCGCGACGGTGATAGTGCGACGCCGCCACCGCGGGCCGCCCGTGCAGGGCAGCCTCGCGAGCCGCCGCCACGGTGCCCGAGTGGTGGATGTCGGCGCCAAGATTGCCGCCGGCGTTGATTCCCGAGAGCACGAGGGCCGCGTCGGGCACGAGCTGCGCCAGACCGATCCGCACGCAGTCGGCCGGTGTGCCCGCCACGCGAAATCGCCCGGGCGAGAGTTCGTCCACCCGGATCGCCCGCTCGGTCGTCACGCGGTGGCCGCAGCCCGAATGGCATTCGGCCGGGGCCACGATCACGATGTCGCCGCCGAGCACAGCCGCCGCCGCACGCAGGGCAGCGAGCCCGGGCGCCTCGATGCCGTCGTCGTTGGTCAGCAGGATACGCATGGCCGCCCGGCTGCACGGGCCGCCAGGGATTCCAGGATCGCCCACACACCCTCGGCTGCGCCGGCCGCCATCTTGCAGACGTCCTCCGCGTCGGTCGTGATCGTGGTCGGCGCGTCGGGTCTGGCGACGTTGGTCACCACTGAGCAGACCGCGACGTCGAGACCCATCCGCGTGGCGGCCACCGCCTCGGGCACCGTCGACATGCCGACGACGTCAGCGCCGAGCCGCCGCAGCATCCGGTATTCCGCGCGGGTCTCGTAACTCGGACCGGAGAGGAACGCATACACGCCCTTGCGAGCGGTCGCATCGACCCGTCGCGTGGCCCGGAGCGCGAGATCGACGAGTTCGGGATCGTAATAGGTCGTTCGTTCGGGCTCGCTGGCGTCGTCGGGCTCGAGCGACTCGCCCCACGGCCAGCGCACGAGGTCGATGTGGTCGGTGACGATCACGAGTTCGCCGCTCACCATATCGGGCTCGAGCCCTCCCGATGCGTTGGTGAGCAGCACCTGCCCCACACCAAGCGCCGCGAGCAGCTCGACGCCGCGAGTGAGCGTCTCAGGAGGAAAGCCCTCGTAGCCATGCACACGGCCCTGCAGCATCGCGACGGGCACTCCGCGGAGCGAGCCGCAGACGATTCTGCCGGCGTGCCCGGTGGCCATCGACTTGGTGAGCCAGCCGGTCTCGGTCGACGGCATCGCCCAGCGTCCCGTGAGCCGATCGGCGAGCCCGCCCAGACCGGTGCCGAGCACCACGCCGATCGTCGCCGGACAGCCGCCCGCCGAGACGATCCGCTCGGCCGCATCGACGGCCCCGTCCCGGGGACGTCCCATCCGCAGCCGCGGCCTGCCGACGTCAGCCGCTGCCGCTGGAGTGATGTGTGCCATGATGGACGGAAGCCGACTGGGTTTGCCGCTCCTCAGGAAAAACCATATCCTCGCGGCCGTCGCAGAAACCGGCAAGCGTGCCGGCTTTCCGATCGGCGGCCACGCCCGCCCGCCATGTTTCCCAGGATCGCCCCGATGCCCACCCGTGCCGAGAAGTTTGCCGGTTTGTCTGTTGCCATCGTCACGCCGTTTCGCGACGGCAAGCTCGACTCCGACCGCCTGAAGCAGCAGATCGACTTCCAGGCGGAGGCCGGCACCACCTGCATCTGCCCGGTCGGCACCACGGGCGAGTCGCCGACCCTCACGCACGACGAACACGAACGGGTGATCGCCGAAAGCATCGCGGCGGCAGCGGGCAGGCTGCTCGTGATGCCTGGCACCGGATCCAACTCCACCGCCGAGGCGGTCCGGCTCACGAAGTTCGCCGCCAAGGCGGGCGCCGACGCGGCCCTCGTCGTCGGTCCCTACTACAACCGCCCGACCCAGCAGGGCATCTATGAGCACTTCAAGGCGCTCGCCGAGGCCGTCGACATTCCGATCTGCGTCTACAACATCCCCACACGGACTGGACGCAACATCGAGCCCGAGACGATCATCCGCCTCGCCGAACTGCCCGGCATCGCCATGCTCAAGGAGGCGACTGGGACGATGGACCAGGCCTCACAGGTGCTCGCCGCCACCGACCTCACGGTACTCTCCGGCGACGACAGCATGACGCTGCCGTTGCTCGCCATCGGCGGCCGCGGCGTGATCTCGGTCGTCGGCAACCTCGTGCCTGGAGACATGAAGGCCCTCTGCGACGCCTTCGAGGCCGGTGATCTGGTCAAGGCCAGGGCCCTGCACATGAAGCTCTTCACGCTCTGCCGCGACCTGCTCGGCCTCGCCAGCAACCCGATCCCGATCAAGGCGGCGATGGCGATGGTCGGTCGCGATACCGGCGAGATCCGGCTGCCACTGGTGCCGCTGGAGCAGCCGCTGGTCGCAAAACTCCGCCGGGCACTGGCCGACTACGGTCTCGCCGTCCAGCCCGCCTAACCGGCGGTCATTCGATCACGCGGAGCACGGCGCCCTGGGCGTCGAACCGGGCGATCACGATGTCGTGATGCTCGCTGAGCCCCAGCGATTCGAGCCGGTCAACGAGCTCGCCGGCCTTCTCGAGCGATTCGCAGCAGGCCATCACGGCCGGTCCCCAGCTCGACTGCGTGGCGCCGGGGAAGCCGAGCTCGCCAAGCAGCTCGATGAGGTCGGCGGTCGCCTGCGCGTAGGGCAGGTGTTGCGACTCGGGAGCGAAGGGTGTGCCCGCGAGGGCACCATACTTCCTCACGGCCAGTGAAAACTCGATGAACTTGCTCTCGACAACTGCGGGCAGCAGTTCCGTAAGCGCGATCCGCGCCAACTCGGCCGTGACCTCCTGCGGGACCGGCGGCAGCCGCTTGAAGGCCGCCCGCTCGGCATCGCCCGCCAGACCTGCCGCGTCGCGGGCGATCAGCAGCACGCACCGCCACGCCGACGGCAGGCGGGCCCGCGAGACCATGGGTGAAAAGTCACGGGTCGCATCGTCGTCGGTGCCGTCCCCCTCCCGCACCATTCGGCCCGCCTCGACGATCAGGCCCCCGCGGCTGAAACCATACACGCCCACGCACGACCGCCGGCCGCGGCCAACCGCGCGGGCAAGTTCAAGCGCGTCCTGCACGTCGAAGAGCCAATCATTTTCGGAGGGATGCACTTCGCGCTGCAAGGGATGGGGGGGCGCCGGCGGCAGGCTTGGCTCCGCTCCCTTGCAACTACAAAAGAGGTGCCGCAGGCCCGCGGCCACGGCCAGCCCCAACTGCGTGCCGCTGCCGAGGCCGACGTGCGCCGCAGGTGCGGTCACCACTTCGATCGCACAGCCCACGTCCCCGAGATTCCAGGTCGTCGCACACTGCTTCGCGAACCGCACGGCTCGTTCCGCATGCAGCCCGCGGGCCTCGAGCCCCGCTGCCCGGCGAAACCGCACCTGCACGGCCGGCCGGTCGAGCATCGCCCCGACGCCGCCAAACCAGCGGGTGCCCGGCGTGCCGAACGCAAGCATGCCGAGATGCAGCCGCGCCGGAGTGCGAACCTCGACGGCGGTGGCGGGCGATGTCGATGGTGATGCTTCGAACGGCATAGTCCTTCAGCATACCTCAGCCCGGTCCGACCGCGTGGCCCCCGGTCACGCCGCGTCGACCCGCTCCGTGAGGATCGCGAAGGCTTCGTGCTCCCGAGGCCCCCCGGTCTTCTCCACGAGCACGCGAAGGTCGGCGAAGTGCCGGCGGATCTCGTCCCGCTCGAGGATGTGGAGCCGAGTCACGAGGATCGCCGCTTCGACAACGGCGTGGGCGGCACGGTTGAAGCCGATGAACGGCCGGCCCACATGCACAGCCTCGACGCGGGCCGAAAGTTCGGACCGCGGCCCGGAGACGTCGGCGGAGTCGATGGAAAACTCCCATGCCTGGCAGGCATCGACGAGCACCCGGCCCGGCACACAATCCGCCGGCCGCGACGCCGGGACGTCGTCGAGCTGTCCGGCCACGATCCGGGCCACCAAGAGCACGTCGTCGGTCAGGTGGAAGACGCCGGCGGGCACTCGCGCGAGATTCGCCGCGGTGTGGCTCGTCGCGAAGGGTCGCAGCAGCAGCCGCGTGATCCGACCGGCCAGCCGCTCGCCGTTGTCCACGGCCGGGCCCATCGCCGCGACGTGCATGCCGCCGTCGGGATTGGTCGTGGTCACGATGCCTTCGATGATCATTGCTGCGGCCGCCGGGAACAGGGTTTTCACATGATAAACTCAGGAGCCCGTTGCACCACGAGTCGAGCCCGTGACAGCCGTACGATCCCACATCCATTTCGTCACCGGGCGGCTCGCCGAGCCGTCGCTCCGGCGGCTGCTCGAAGGACTCTCGACGAGGGTGGGATTCGATTACTCGGTCCAGGTGATGCACATCACCGTGGCGGCGCTTATGACCACCCCCTGGATCGCGAAGCGACTGGAGGTGCCAAGCGGCACGACCCGGATCGTGATCCCGGGCAGCTGCCAGGGACCGCTCGACGCCTTCGCTGATGTCACCGACCTGCCCGTCGACCGTGGCCCGGCCGACCTGCGGGCACTCGATGAGTTTTTCGGCCAGCAGTCCCGCGATCTCAGCGGCTACGGCCGCCATGACATCGAGATCATCGCCGAGATCAACCACGCCCCGCGGCTCGGGCCCACGGCGATCCTCGCCGAGGCCCGTCGGCTTACGGCCGACGGCGCCGACCGGATCGACGTGGGCTGCGACCCGGGCAGCGTTTGGGGAGGAGTGGGCGACGTGGTGCGGATGCTCGTTGCCGAGGGATTTCGGGTGTCGGTCGACAGCTTCGATCCCCGCGAGGTCGCGGCGGCCACCGCGGCTGGAGCGAGCCTCGTGCTTTCGGTCAACTCGTCCAACGCCGCCGCTGCGGCCGACTGGGGCTGCGAGGTGGTGGTCGTACCCGATGTGCCGTCGACACTCGAAGGCTTCGACGACACCATCGAGAAGCTCGCGAGGGCCGGCGTACCCTTCCGTCTCGACCCCGTACTCGAGCCGATCGGCTTCGGGTTTGCGGAGAGCCTGGGCCGCTATCTCAACGTTCGCAAGCGCTACCCCGACGCCGCAATGATGATGGGGATCGGCAACCTGACCGAGCTCACCGACGTCGATTCGGCGGGCATCAACACGCTGCTGATCGGCTTCTGTCAGGAGGTCGGCATCCGCTCCGTGCTCACGACCGAGGTGATCAACTGGGCGAAAAGTAGCGTCAAGGAATGCGCGCTGGCGCGGGCGCTCGTTTGGCATGCCGTCACCAACCGCACGCTGCCGAAGCACGTCGAGCCGAGGCTCGTGACCCTCCGCGCCGGCAAGCCGCACGAGCACGGCCGCGAGGTGCTCGCGCAACTCGCGGCCGCGATCCGCGACCCCAACTTCCGGATCTTTGCCGAAGGGGGGCTGATCCATCTCATCGGCGCCGGGCTACACCTCGAATCCCGCGATCCCTTCGAGCTGTTCGAGCAACTCGGGGCCGCCGGACGCACCGACGTCGACCCCAGCCACGCCTTTTACATTGGCTACGAGATGGCGAAGGCGGCGACAGCCCTGACCATCGGCAAGGACTACCGCCAGGATCAAGCCCTCGACTGGGGCCACCTCACGCAGCCCGAGATCGGCCACGGTCCATCGCGGGCCGCGGCACGGGCGGCCGAGACATCGGCGCAGGCCAATCGTACCGCGGCCTCCACGGAACCTTCGACGGCATCATGAGACCCTCCGACATGCGTTCACCGCAGGATGGCCCTTCACCCCACGTTGGCGCCCTCCATCCGTGGATCGCCCGGCAGTGGTCGACCGCATCGGGCGCCGTCGTGGCCGAGGCGGCGGTGGGTGTGACCCCGGTCGACGTTTTTCGGCACGCCGCGCGGCGTCCCCACGCTCTCTTTCTCGACAGCGCGAGGGTCGACCGCGACGAGGACCGTCTGCCCGTGGAACGCAGAGCCGATGGCACCGCCCCGCTGCGGCTCGGCCGCTCTTCGTTCGTCGCCGCCGATCCGATCCATTCGTGGCAGGTTGATCGGGAAGGCGTCCAAGACGGCGATTGGTCGGCGACCAGCCACGACATCGCCGCCGCGTTCGCTGCCGCGCGGGCGCTGCTCACCGACCTCGCCTGCCCCACCATCCCCGGACTACCGCCGTTTCAAGGGGGCGTGGCCGGCCTCGTCTCCTACGAATGCGGGCTGGCCCGCCTGGGACTTAAACCCGCACCCGCGGCGGGCCTCGAGCCGGTGCTCTCGCTCCACGTCTACGATCTCGTCTTCGCTTACGACCACGACCTCGGCCAGGGCTGGTTTATTTCCCAGGGCGTTCCCGCCCGCGGACCGGTCGAGCGGACGCGCCGGGCGACCGAGCGACTCGCCGCCTTTCTCGCCGAACCTGCCGCACCGTCCCGCGACCATACCGTCGCGTCTGCCATTCCCGCCGCGGGCGGCCATCCGCTTCCCTCTCATCCGGAGGTTCGATCGACGCATTCCCGCGACACGTATCTTGAGATGGTCCGCGCGGGCATCGAACTGGTGCACGCCGGCGACATTTTCCAGGCCAACCTCGCCCAGCGGTTTTGCGTGACCGCAAACGCCGATCCGGTCGAGGTGTATCTGCGGGCCCGCAGCGTCAACCCGGCGCCGTTCGCGGGCTACTTCGACGCTGGCACCATCCAGGTGGCGAGCATGTCGCCCGAGCGGTTCCTGCAGGTCTGCCGGGGCGTCGTCCGCACGCATCCGATCAAGGGCACGCGGCGGATGATCGCGAGCCCAGAGGCCGATCTGTATGCCGGGGCCGAACTGGAGGCGAGCGACAAGGAGCGTGCGGAAAACGTGATGATCGTCGACCTGTTGCGAAACGATCTGGCCCGCGTGTGCACGCCCGAGAGCGTTTGCGTCGAGGCGCTCTGCCGGCTGGAGCGCTACCGCTACGTGCAGCACCTCGTCTCGATCGTGGCCGGCCGCCTGCGGCCCGGCCTGGGGGCGATCGACGTCCTGGAGGCCGCGGTCCCCGGGGGCAGCATCTCGGGCGCTCCAAAACACCGGGCCTGTGAGATCATCTCGACGCTCGAGGGCGCGGCCCGCGGCTGCTACTGCGGCTCGCTCGGCTACGTGGGATTCGATGGCACCGCCGACTTCAACCTCTTGATCCGCACGCTCGTGGTCGCGCCGGGGTCGATCACCTTTTCCGCGGGCGGAGGGATCACGGCCGCGAGCGACCCCGGGGCGGAATATGCCGAGTCGCTCCACAAGGCCGAGGGCATGCTGCGCGTGCTCGACGCGCTGGGCATCGGTGGAGGAAACCCCGCATGATCGTCGTGCTCGACAATCGGGACAGCTTCGTGTTCAACCTCGCACGGCACTTTCACCTGCTCGGTGTCGACGCTGTCGTCGTGTCGAGCCATGCCGTGACCGCCGTCGAGATCTTGCGGCTGGCTCCGGCCGCGATCGTGATCTCCCCCGGCCCCTGCACCCCCACGGAAGCAGGCTGCTCACTCGACGTGGTCAAGGTCGCCCATGGCCGGGTGCCCTTGCTCGGCGTCTGCCTCGGCCACCAGGTGATCGCCGCCGCACTCGGTGGGCGGATCGTCCGGGCCTCCCGGCCGATGCACGGCCGCACGAGTGCGGTACACCACGACGGCGTCAACCTCTTCTCGGGCATTCCCAACCCGATGACGGCCTGTCGCTACCACTCGCTCGTCGTCGAGGCGGCGACGCTTCCTCTGACGCTCACGGCGACCGCTCGCGATGACGCCGGCACGATCATGGCAATTGCGGATGAGGCGCAGGCTCTGTTCGGCGTGCAGTTTCATCCCGAGTCGATCCTGACGCGGCACGGCTTCCGGCTGCTCGCCAACTTCCTCGAGGCGGCTGGCATTTCACACCATGCCCGCTTCGTGGCTATTCTCGACGACGACGTGGCCCGCCAGGCGGCCGACCAGCTCCCGCTGGAGGACGTGGCGTCGGGACCGGTGGTGACCTTTTAGCGGGGAATACGCTCACCACCCCAACCCGCTCGCCGCCACGCTGACGGTCGCCACCCAGTTTCCCATCGCTCGCGCTCCGGGCTTCTTGCTTTCAGGAAGCCCCAAGCGCGAGCGCGGGGAATACGCTCACCACCCCGCCCCGCTCCCCGCCACTGCCTACGGAGGCATCAGTCGTTGCCCAGCGAGCAGGCTGACGGGCTTTCCATCGCTCCCGGCCTGAACCGTGCGACGACGTTTTTTCAGCCGGCACGCCAGTCCCAGAGAGCGCTTTTTTCCCTGTGAAAACAGGAGTTATTGGGACACAAGGCCCGCACCACCGGCACCCCTCCACACCACCCAGACTCCTCGTGGCACGCGATTTGCCCGTCTGGCCTTCGACGTAAATCTGACGCGGCAGGAGGCTGCGTTGACGGGATTATGGCACAGCGGAGGTGCTCGATTTTCTTCATACACGAAGAGGCGGAACGATGATTCGAGATCGCATGATGCGTTGGTGTTGCGTCGCGGCCGTGGTGGCGGCGGTCCTTTTTGGTCCAAGTTTGTTTTCGAGGGATGTGGTGTTTGCGGAGGGTGAAAATCCGACCACGGCGACTGCCGCCGCGATGCCCGCACCCCCGACCGTCGAAGAGATGGTTCCCAAGCTCTGGGTGGCCGCCGATACCGTTTGGGTGCTCGTCTGCGGCATGCTCGTGTTCTTCATGAACCTTGGCTTCGGCTGCGTCGAGTCGGGCTTCGCCCGGTCGAAGAACTGCGTCAACATCCTCTCTAAAAACTTCGTCGTTTTTGCGGCGACTTCGGTTGCTTACTTGTTGTTCGGCTGGGATCTGATGTTCGGAGCCGGTGACGGCGCCTGGATCGGGAACTCCGGTTCGTGGATGGTGGGCGGCCTCGATAACAGCCCGGCCGTGGGTGATAAGTATCAGGGCGTGTACGGTTCGATCAGTTGGGCCAGCGTGCCGCTCTGGACGAAGTTCTTCTTCCAGCTCGTGTTCGCCGGAACCGCCGCCACGATCGTGTCGGGTGCTGTGGCCGAGCGGATCAAATATCACGCCTTTGTGATTTTTAGCTTCCTAATGGCGCTGGTGATTTATCCGGTCACCGGCCACTGGATCTGGGGCTTTGGTTACCTCGCCAAGGAATGGAACTTCTGGGACTTCGCCGGCTGCTCGGCAGTGCACTCGGTCGGTGGCTGGGCGGCCCTGACCGGAGCCATGATCCTCGGCCCCCGGATCGGCAAATACTCGTCGACCGGGAAGGTGCAGGCTCTCCCAGGGCACAACATGATGGCCGCCTTCATCGGCTGCCTCGTGCTCTGGTTCGGCTGGTTCGGGTTTAATCCGGGCAGTACGTTTGGCGTGGCGGCGGATGGTGGTGCCCTGGCATCGCAGGTGGCCGTCAACACCAATATCGCGGCTGCCGCGGCGACGCTGTCGGCGACCCTCACCGCGTGGCTCCTGCTCGGTAAGCCTGACATCGGCATGACGCTCAACGGTTGTCTCGCCGGTCTCGTGGGCATCACGGCCAGCGCCGCGTTTACCAACATCCAGTGCTCCGCCCTCATCGGTGCGATCGCTGGAACGCTGGTTGTGTTCTCAGTGCTGTTCTTCGACCGGATCAAGATTGACGATCCGGTGGGTGCCACGAGCGTCCACCTCGTGTGCGGCATCTTTGGCACGCTCTGCGTAGGCCTGTTCACGACCAGCGACCTCTCCACGACCGTGGCCAACACCCCGATGGGTGCGGCTGCGGTGGGTGGTCCGTACGCCGGCCTGTTCTTCGGCGGCGGCACGAAGCAACTGATCGCCCAGATCGTGGGCGTGCTTCTCGTCGGCGCCTATGTGGCTCCGGTGTCAGCAATCTGCTGGCTCATCATTAAGGCGGTCGTCGGCCTCCGGGTCACCCCGCAGGAGGAGATCGAGGGCCTCGACATCGGCGAGCACGGCAACGAGGCCTACCACGGCTTCGTCATGGCTCGGTCGGAATAACCGTCCAGAAGGATGCCCCAACGGCTTGGGCGAGCACTCCGCCTCGCTCGCCCAAGCCGGGGCATTTTCCTTACTTCAAGCGGGGCTGGCCATTCACGGCCAGCCCCACTTTTTTTTGGCAGGGATGTCAAGGAGCCCGGAGCGCGAGCGATGGGAAAGCGGGACGCGACCCGTGAGCGGGGTGCGGAGCGAAGTAGGTGGTGACCGTATTCCCCGCGATTGCGCTTGGGGCTTCCTGACGAAAAGCTCGGCCCGCTTCATGCGCGGCGAAAGCCACCGTTGACCGGGAGCACCTGCCCCGTGACAAACGCCGTAGCCGGAGAGACGAGGACGTGCACGGCGTGCGCGATATCCTCGGGAGTGCCCCAGCGGCCGAGCATGCTCTCACGGACCGCCCGCCGCTGCCACGCCTCGCTGGCGTGCTCGCCCCACGCCGTCTTGATCCAGCCGGGAGCCACGCAGTTGACGCGGACCTTCGGCCCCAACGACCGCGCCGCGCTCTTCGTGAATGCCATCACGGCCCCCTTCGCGGCCGCGAAGAGTTCGCCGCTGTCGCCTTCCATGCCGACGGCCGCCTGATCCCAACCGATCGTCACGATCGATCCGCCGTCGCGGTCGGCAATCCAGCGGCCAAACCCACGAGTGAGCGTCATGGTGGCCGCCACGTCGACCGCGAGCAAGGCAGCGAGTTTCCGCTGGAAGTCCCACTTCGCGGCGGCGCCGGTGAGCACGTCGACACCGGCCACCAGCACGACGATGTCGAGCGCGGGAAGGCTCGCGGTGACGTTGGCCACGAACCGCTCCGCGGCGTGCTGCTCCGCGAAATCGGCAGGGAACGTCCCCGCATGCCGCCCGTGCGTTGAGAGCCGCGCAGCCACGTCGGCGGCCCCGTGCGCCGAGCGGCCGTGCACGGCGACCTGCGCACCGGCAGCGGCAAGTTCCAGGGCCACCGCGAGGCCGATGCCCCGGCTCGATCCCGTCACCAGCGCCGTGCGGCCGATGAGATCGGCCTTGCTCACGATCTCGGTCATGGAGTGGCGTTCGCGGTGGCCAGCGGAAGCTTGTAGCAAGCGGCCTCCTCCGCGTTGCGGACGAGCAGCCGGTCGCCCGAGAGGCTGAGGGTGTTCCAAGTCTGGCCCTCGATCGCCGCGAGCCGGCTGCGGACGACATGCTTCTCCGGCACGCACTCTACGAGCACGACCTCGCCCGACTCGGCCTGCACGAGCAGCAAGCCGCCCACGCGAAGCACCTGCCCCTGACCGTAGCGGCCCCCTTTCCAGCGGCGCCTACCGTCGGCGAGCGACACGCATTCGAGAATGCCGTCGGAGAGGCCGTAGGCATGGCCGCCGTGAATCACGACGTTGGTGAACTTCGTCTTGAGCACGCCGGGCTGCTGCCAAACCGGCTTGAACGACGCCGAATCACCGGGCTCGCGCACAAACACCGCGGCCCCCACGCCATAGCCCTTTGAGATGAAGACCCGGCCGCCGTCGAGCATGTGGGCCTGCGAGCAGGTCGCGTCGGAGTTGGAGTGGCCGGACCAGTCGAATCGCCAAAGCTCCCTGCCGTCGGCGGGATCGTGGCCGGTGACGTTCGACTCGTTGACGGTGAGCACCACCTCGCGGCCGTCCCATGGCACCATCTCGGGAGAGTCGTAACTGATCTGCTGGTCGCCCCCTGTCCAGCGGCGTTTGCCTGTCGCGCGATCGTAGGCCACGAGCGAGACAAAGCTGCCGTCCTTTCGCGGCCCACCTCCCGGCACGATCACGAGCGACTCGGTGACCAGCGGAGAACCCGCCCGGCCCCAGGCGACCGCCGCGGCGTGCACGGCCGCATCGATGCCGAGATCATCGAGCACGTTTTTTTTCCAGAGCACGCGGCCCGTCGCGCCGTCGATGGCGTGCAGCCAGCCGGTAGCGCCGGTGGCATAGACGACGCCCCCAACGATCGTGGGCGTCGATCGCGGGCCGACGCCGCCGAGCACCGACTCGTGCCGGCCGGGCACCGAGACCGTCCACTCAACATCGCCCGTGGGCACCGCCTGGCAGGAGATGATCTCTTCGTCGCCCCGCTGCTCGAGCGTGACGGCATGGTCGCCGCAGATGGCGAAGCCGCTCCAGCCGGCGCCGATCGGCCGCCGCCAGAGCCGCTTGGGCGGCCGGGCATTCCAGTCAGGATCGAGCGCCGGCCCGTTGAGCGACCCCGACCCGGCGGGCCCCAGAAATCGTGGAAAATCCTCCGGCGTCTCGGTCCACGCCGCCGCCCCCACCGGGATGGCCGCCGGTACCGCCTGCGGCAGCAGCCGGTCGCGTGCCGCGCTCCAACGAAACGTCAGCTGCGGCACCAGGTCGCCCGACACACGTTCGACCCGCAGGGCGGCACACAAGAGCCCCACGAGGGCCATGAGCCCGAGGCCAACCACCCGTTTGAGCCTCGCGGTGTGCCCGCTCTCGAAGAGAAACCAGAACAGCACCGACATCGCGGCCGAAAAACCAAGGATCAGCGTGATGATGTTCCGCACCGCCGCATCGACGATTCCGCCGACGAGCGGCTCGAGCAGCCCCATGCAGACCATCGCCGTCGCGGCGGCGAGCGACGCGAGGCCAACGAAGACGCGCCGCGGAGGCCAGAGCGGCCGCTCCCTGGGTGCGGGGGTCGGAGAAGCTTTTCGACGACGGGACATGACACACTTTTACTGGAAGAACCCCGGCAACGCGACTACACTTTCCCACCCGGCCAACACCCGACTTGCGCTTCCCGACTTCCTGATTCGTAGGACACGGCATGCTCACGACCAACGCCCCCGATCCGGCTCGGTCGCCTTCTGCCGCCAGCGCCACCGCTGCTGCGGCCAAGGCATCTGCGCCCAGCCCATCGACGGCCGGCCCATCGACGGCCGCCGTCCACGCGGGGGAAGCCCGGCAGAAGCCCGGCTTCTCGCTCACCGACCCCATCTTCGCGTCGAGCACCTACACGTTTCCCGACACGCAGTCGATCATCGACTTCATCGAGCAGAAGCAATCCCGTGAGGAGTACGGCCGCTACGGCAATCCGGGCGAACGGGTGGTGGAAGACAAGATCGCGGCCTTGGAGGGGGGCCAGACGGCCGTCCTCTTTTCGAGCGGCATGGCGGCGCTCGTGGGCCTGCTGATGGCCCACGTCAACGCCGGCGACGAGATCGTCTTTTTCGACGAGTGTTACCATCGGAGCCGTGAGTTTTGCCGGAAGCATCTCACGCGATTCGGTGTCGGATTCCGTGAGGTACCGACCTGCGACTACGCGGCCATGGAGGCCGCGATCACGCCGCGAACAAAGTTTCTCGTCAGCGAGTCGCCCACCAACCCGCACTTGAGTGTGGTCGACATCGCGGCGTTCGCCGACATCGGCCGCCGCCGCGGCGTGCTCACCCTGATCGATGCCACGCTCTGCACGCCCTACAATCTTCGGCCGCTCGCCACCGGCGTCGACTTCGTGCTCCATTCGGCCACGAAGTATCTCGGCGGCCACAACGACCTGCTCGCGGGCGTCGTGATCGGCTCGGCAGAACTGATGGAGCCCGTCCGGAAGCTCCGCGGCATCATGGGGGGTGTCAACTCGCCCCACAACGCCTATTTGCTGGAGCGGGGTCTGAAGACGCTCGCCCTGCGGATGGAGCGGCACAACGCGAACGGCCTCGCCGTGGCCCGGTTTCTGGAGGGGCATCCGCGGATCGAGCGGGTGCTCTACCCCGGCCTCGAAAGCCACCCGTATCACTCGATCGCGGCCCGCACGATGCGGGGCTGCGGCGGGCTCGTGACGTTTCTCATTAAAGACGCCGACTGGCGGCAGACAGCCGACGTCATCGACGCCGTCCGCATCCCGCGGATCGGGCCGAGCCTCGGCGGCGTTGAGTCGCTCATCGAGCAGCCGCTCGTGATGAGTTACTGGAACTACACGCCCGCGGAGCGGGCGGTATTTCGCATCCCCGACAACATGATCCGCATGGCCTGCGGCATCGAAGACGCCGATGATCTCATCGCCGACCTCACCCAGGCACTCCACCGGACATAGCGGAACGACGCGGCTCATGCAGTTTAGAACCAGGGCCATCCACGTCGGCCAGGAGCACGACCCCGCGACCGGCGCGGTCGTGAAGCCGATTCATCTGGCCAGCACGTTCGTGCAGCCCGATTCCTCGATGACGGCGGCCTACGACTACGCCCGCACCGGCAACCCGACGCGGCATGCCTTCGAGAAGACGCTCGCCAACCTCGACGGCGGCACGCGGGCGCTCGCCTTCGCGTCGGGCATGGCGGCGACCCACTGCGCGACGATGCTGCTCACCCCCGGCGACGAGATCGTCACCGGCACTGACATCTACGGCGGCACCTGGCGGCTCTTCAACCGCGTACTCACCGAGCGGGGCATCGTCGTGACGGCGGTCGACACGTCTGACACCGCCGCCGTGGCCCGCACCGTGGGCCCGCGCACGAAGCTCCTGTGGGTCGAATCGCCCGGCAACCCGCTGCTCTCGATCACCGACATCGCGGCCTGCGCGGAGATCGCCCACCGGGCTGGTGCGCTGCTCGCGTGCGACGCCACGCTCACCACACCAGCTCTCTCGCGGCCGCTCCAACTCGGCGCCGACATCGTGATGCACTCGGCCACGAAGTCGATCGGCGGCCACAGCGACCTGCTCGGCGGGGCGCTCGTGGTCGGCGATGCCGACCTCGGCACGCGGCTGCACTGGCTGCAGAATGCGACGGGGGCCGTGATGGGTCCGCTCGAGGCGTTTCTCTGCTCGCGCGGTCTCAAGACGCTCGAACTCCGCGTGCTCGCCCAGTCGGCGACGGCCCTACGGCTGGCGGAATGGCTCGTGTCACAGCCGGCCGTCCGAAAAGTGCATTACCCAGGGCTGCCCAGCCATCCGGCCCACGCGCTGGCGATGCGACAAATGGCGACGGGTGGCACGATCGTGAGCTTCGAGGCCGCCGGCACCGTCGCCGACGCCCGCCGCGTCGTCGAATCGACGCGGCTGTTCCAACTGGCCGTCAGCCTGGGCGCGGTCGAATCCCTGATCGAGATCCCGGCGGCCATGTCGCATGGCTCCTACGCGCCCGAGGCCCGCCGCGCCGTCGGCATCGCCGACGGGTTGATCCGGCTCTCCGTGGGCCTCGAGGCCTTCGAAGATCTCCGCGACGACCTCGCCGCCGCACTTTCCCGGGCCTGACGGCGGGCGGCCAGGTTCGCTCGTTCATCCAGACTGCCTGCCCGCGGGACTGGAATGCAGCCGGCCAACGCGGCGTGTCGAGGTGGCAATCTGGACAACGGAGGCGAGGGGGTCGGCGAACGCTCGAGGAGCCTTGGGCGTATCCTCGCCCCGGCGACGAGACTTTTGCCACCCCCGAGCCGGCGACACTCCTCAGTCGGATCCGCTCGCGCAGCGGTGTGGAGCGGGGCGGGGTGCTATCCGCATTCCCCGCGCTTGCGCTTGGGGCTTCCTGACGGGAGGCGAGG
>CAMBPQ010000065.1 GCA_945869735.1 Planctomicrobium piriforme | reverse complement strand
CGTTGCCTTGACTTCCTGTCCGTGTGGTTCGACGGAAACTGTTATCCCAGTCACAGTATCGGTGGTCGTGATGATGGCGTTCGGATACGCTGCGAGAGAAGCGTGAGCCGTGCCGGTTCCCTTTTCGGTTGCTTCTCATGAGCACTGGTGCAGAAACTGGGGAGGGGTCAAGGGTGTCTTTTGTCGCGGTTCACTGACTCCAGGGCAGACGGCCGCACGCTTGGTCGATCACGTGATCCCGCCGGTGCACGTGCGGCAGTGGGTGGTTTCCGTGCCCAAGCGGAGGCGCTCTCGCTAGCGATTGCGACCACGAGGATTTTTCTTGATCAGATCGAGCGGCTGCTCTTCTACGAGCGACTCCGCTGTGCTGCGGCGGCGATATCCAATTGATCGCCTTTGTCACCGAACCGTTTATCCCCCAACCCTTGCCCGTTGAACGAAACGATCGCCGGCAGGAGCCGGCTCACTTCGAACCGACGGTTCGCAAGCGGACGAAGGCCACGATGGCTTTGCCCGCGTAAAGCAGCACCGCCGCCGGTGAGTCTCTCCCGCTCACGGCCCGCGAGCGGCCGCAAGGACATCCGGTCAACTGCGGAGCACAGCGTTCACGCGGCGGCCGCACGCGGCCACCACGGCATCGACGACACGGCCCGCTTCCTCACCGGAGAGCGTACCCGTCGCGCTTCGCAGCGCGAGCGCCACGACGAGGCTCTTTCTGCCCGCGCCCAACCGGTCGGCGTCCTGCCAGACCTGAACGAGCCGGCAGTCCTCGAGCACTTCACCAGCCACCGACCGGATCGCGGCAGCGACGTCTCCCCACCGCACGCCCTCATCAACGACGAGATTGATGTCGCGTTGCATGGCCGGGAAATCGCTCGGCTTGACGAGCCGCCGCTCGAGCGAGGCCGTGAACTCGAGCGGATCGAGCCGCAGCTCCGCTGCCGCGACCGCCGCGTCGATACCGAAGCGGCCGGCGGCGGCCTTCGATATCTCGCCGACCACACCGATTCGGGCGGCGGCGTAGCCGCCGCGTTCGAGCACGATCTCCGCCCCGCGGCCCCGCGCAAAGGGCTCGAGGACCACCGGCCGATACTCGAGCCTGGTGTCGGGGTCGCGGCCGATGCCAAATCCGGCGAGCACGGCGTCGGCGAGGCCCTTGACCCGCGCGAAGTCACCACCCACGACGAATGACACGAGCAGCGGCTCTTCCACTGGGCAGGAATCTGTCTCCGAGGAGACAGGCCGCGCAAGATAAGCCCGCGCTACTTCGAAGATGTCGGCGTCGTTCACGCCCACGGCGATATTGCCCCCGCGCGCCTCGAGCAGACTCGGCAGGAGGCTGCGACGTAGCCGATCGGCGCCGCGAACGAGCGGCGGCGAGATCACAAGCGGCGGCGTGTCGCCCCACGGGCTCGCCGTCACGGCGAAGGCCTCGGTGACCACGCTGCGGGTCATCGCCTCGCAGAGACCAGCACCGACGAGCACTTCGCCTGCGCGCCGCACGGTCGTCTCGCGCGGGGAGAGTTCGATCGGGCGGGCCGAAATCACGGCGTCCTCGGACACGCGGCCGTAGCCCTCGATCCGCGCGATCTCCTCGACGAGGTCGATGTCCCGCCAGCAGTCGCGGCGCCACGTGGGTGCCCGCCACCGCTGGGTCCGCGGCCCGACGGCTGGTTCCTCGACGAAGCCGAGGCCAGTGAGAATCGCCCGTTGTCGCGTGTCGGCTACGTCCACGCCGAGCACCTCCCCGACCCGTTCGGCCGGCAAAGGAATCGAGGCGGGAGCGCAGGCCAGTTCGCCGGCGACCACGCTGCCGCGTTCAAGCAGGCCTCCAGCCAGTTCGAGCACAAGCGCCACGGCCCGGCGGCTGGCCCAGTCGACCATCGCAGGATCGGGGCCACGCTCGAACCGGTAGGACGAAGGACTCGCGAGCACCAGGCCACGGGCAGCTGCCCGCACGGGTAGCGGAGCGAACTGGGCCGATTCGATGAGCACATCGGTCGTACCGAGGCCGATCTCGGTATCGGCACCGCCCATCACACCGGCGAGCGCCACCGGCCGCTCCGCATCGGCGATCACGCACATCCGCTCGGTGAGCGTGTAGACCTTGTGATTGATCGCGGTGAAGGGCTCCCCCTCGACCGCCCGCCGCACGACGATCCGTCCGCCGCGGATCCCAGACAGGTCGAAGGCGTGCAGGGGCTGCCCGCACTCGAGCATCACGTAGTTGGTGACATCGACAACGTTGTTGACACTCGCCACGCCGACCGTCGCTAGCCGCTCGACGAGCCATTGCGGGCTCGGTCCCACGCGCACGCCGCGAACCACCCGTGCCGTGTAGCAGGGGCAGATCTCGGGAGAGCGTATCTCGACCGCGATGCTTTGCGACACGTCGCCCGCCCCCTCCAGCGGTCGCGGGTCGGGCACGTGGAGCGGCCGACCGTAGAGCACCGCCGCCTCGCGGGCCACGCCAATGTGCCCGAGGCAATCGGGGCGGTTGCTCGTGACCTCGATCTCGACCGCTGTATCGCCGCCGACCTGCGTCGTCGACTCGTGATTGAGTCCTGACATCAGCAGCCGGTCGACGAGGTCATCGACCTTCCCCGGCACCTGCACGTAATCCGCCAGCCAGTTCGTTGAGATGATCATGGGCGGCTCAGAACTGCCTTAGGAAGCGGACGTCATTGCGATAGAAATCCCGGATGTCGTCAACCCCGTAGCGACGGGCGGCAATCCGTTCGACGCCGAGGCCGAAGGCGAAGCCAGAGATCGCATCGGGGTCGTAGCCGACGGCCTCGAGTACGGCGGGGTCGATCATGCCGGCCCCTCCCATCTCGACCCAGCGGCCGCCCCACTCCATGTCGACTTCGACGCTCGGCTCCGTGAACGGGAAGAACGACGGCCGAAACCGCACCCGGACGTCGCCGCCGAGAAAGCTCGACGCGAACAGCCGCAGCACACTCTTGAGATGGGACATCGTGGTGCCTGGCTCAACGAGCAAACCCTCCACCTGGTGAAACATCGGGTAGTGCGTGGCATCGGCCGTGTCCGGGCGGTAGACGCGGCCGAGCGACACGATCCGCAGCGGCGGCTCGCGGTTTTCCATCACCCGGATCTGCACGGTGCTTGTCTGCGACCGCAAGAGCAGCGGATCTGCCCCCCGGGCCACGGCCAGATAAAAGTTGTCGAGCGGGTCCCGGGCCGGGTGCTCGGCACTGATGGCCAAGGCCTCGAAGTTGTGCCACTGGTCCTCGACCTCGGGGCCGTCGACGCTCTCGAAGCCGAGGCGACCCATGATCTCCTGAACACGGCGGATCGTCCGCGTGAGCGGATGAACATGACCGAGCGGCACGAGCGTGCCGGGCAGCGTGACGTCGATCGAGCCAGTCTCCACACCGCCAGCCGCTTCAGCGAGCCTGGCCTGCGCCGCCTCGAGGCAGGCGGTGATCGCATTCTTGGCGTCGTTGAAGTACCGGCCGCCGGCCGGCTTGTCGGCCACTTCGAGACCGCCGAGAGATTTCTGGATGGCCTTCAAGCGGCCGCTGCGGGCCCCAAGAAACTCAACTCTGAACGCCTCGAGGGCCGCGGCATCGGCAACCGATTGAAAGGCGGCCTCCGCGTCACCGCGCAGCCGCTCCAGATCGGCGCAGAACGATTCGAGCGGAACGGCTGTCACGGCGTCACGCGACCGCGGCCGGCTCCGGCAACGCGAGAGCTTTGCGGACCTCGGCGGCAATCGCGTCGAAGCCGGTCGGATCAAGCACCGCCATCTCGGAGAGCGTGCGGCGATCGAGTTCGCAGCCGATCTTCACGAGGCCGGCGATCAGTTGGCTGTACCGGAAACCCCGCTCGCGGCAGGCGGCATTGAGCCGCACGATCCACAGCCGCCGGAAGTCGCGCTTCTTTCGCCTTCGGTCGCGGCGGGCATACACGCCCGCACGGATGATCGACTCCTTCGCGGTCCGAAGCAGGCGACGGCGACCGCCGACGGAGCCCTTGACCCGCTTGAAGAGACGCTTCTTGGCACGCAGACGAGGAACAACGCTTTTGGTACGCATGGCTCAAAACCTTGGACGGCTGGGGGCCTGTGGGCCCAGTTCAGGGGAACCTTAAAATCTGGCGTGAATCACGGGAATTGCAAGAGGCATTGAGGATTCCGGCGGGTTTTTGCAGGACGCGAGGTGGTTCCGGGCGTGGTGGCGTGGAACGGGTCGGGGTGGCGGGCGTATTCCCCGCGCTTGCGCTTGGGCTTCCTGACGGGAAGGCACGCCCTCACTCGCTCCCGATCGTGAGGAGCCGGTCGGGGGCACGCGCAGCCGCCGGGGAATCTTTGCGACTCACGAGCGATGCCCCGTCGGCCAAACCGGCCTCCTGTAGCAAAATCCCCCGGCGGCGAGCATGCCACCGCCGGCGAACCAATCCGGCACCGCATCGATGCCACCCGCATTCCCCGCGCTCACGCCATGGCGCTTCCTGGCGGTAGCGTCACCGCCCAACTCAGTAGCTGTACTTGCCGAGCGCGTCGTGGATGCGGTGCACGTCGGACTTGGCGAGCACGCCGGTGCCACGAAGCTTCTGCTTCCGCTTCGCCGTCAGGCGGACCTGAAGGTGGCTCGTGCCTGCGCGGCGGTGTTTCACCTTGCCAGTGGCGGTGATTCGGAAACGCTTTTTGACGCCCTTGTGGGTCTTCTGCTTCGGCATGGCGACACTCCTTGAATCAGCGGCGGGATCGGAAAATGGTTATTTCGGAGAGAGCGTGCAGACGAGACGGCGACCCATCTGCTGCGGCGGGGCCTCGACCTTGCTGACCAAATCGAGTTGTTGGACGATCGCCTTCATCACCCGTTGGCCCTCATCGATGTGGGCGAGTTCGCGGCCTCTGAAGACGACCGACACAACGACCTTGTCTTTGTGGAGCAGGAAGGTCTTCGCCTGGTTGACTTTAAACTCGATGTCATGGTCGCCCGTCTTGGGCCGCAGCCGGATTTCCTTGATCTTGGCGTGATGGACGTGTGTTTTGTGATGCTTCTTCTTTTGCTGGTATTTGAACTTGCCGAAGTCCATGATTCGGCAGACGGGCGGCTTCTCGTTGGGAGCCACCTCCACCAGATCGAGGCCGGCTTCCCGCGCGAGGTTGAGCGCCTCTTCGGTGGGAATGATCCCGAGTTGCCCACCGTCGCCCGAAATCACCCGGATCGGTGTGATTCGGATCTGGTCGTTGATGCGATGCTGCTTCTCGATGGCGTACGCCTCCAGCCGCGGAACGGGGTCACCGCCGGCCGGGACGAAGTCAGACTTCTGGCACCGCGGGCCGGCGGTTCTCCTCTCGAAATGTCAGTGCGGACACCGCCCTCGAACTCGTCGCAGGACTGTTTCCGCAGGTTGAAAAGTGTCGCCGTGAAAACGGGCAGCGTCAAGGCGTCCGGGATTCCTCCGGCAACCGGGCCTCACGATCGGGCGGAGCCGGGCTCGGACTGGGCGTTTTCGCGGCGGAAACCTCCTCGGTCGCGGGGAGCGTGATCCCGTCGATGAGTTCACGATCGGCCGATCCGAATCGCTTTTCAAGCGACTGCTCGAGCATGCACGTGACCGCCAGCCGGTGGCCTGCGGCATCGGTCAGCACATAGTGAATCCAGCGAAATGGGAGGTCGCCGGCCCGGCCCGCCGTGACCACCCGCACGAATCGCACCCCGTCGCTCCGACTCGCCTCCGACGAATGCTCGATCCGTCCAAACTGACCGGCCAGCGACCGCTCAACATCGCGTTCAACCTCGGCGATCGTGGGCGGCGACTGCGCCGGCGACCGGGGCAGCGCCGTGATCGAGCACTGTGCGACGAGAGCGCCCCGGTCGACAAATCGCATCACGAGTCCTTCAACGCCATCCTCAATCATCCGCCAGCGCTCGTCATGCACGAGGTCGTACCGGCCGGCCATATCCCGCTGCCAGACCATCCCCGGGCTGCCGTTGCCACGACGACGCGCATCACCGCCGGCCGCGGAGACGGCGTGTTGCTCGGCCCAGTCGCCGAGCTCCATCGTCCGGGCGATCGAGAGCCGGGCCTCGACATCGAAGCCCGGTGCCACGTGACTCGCCTCGCGCCGCTCCTGCAGCGTGATCACGAGGGTGGCGACGCGATGCTCAAACGCCACCGGACCAGCCGCCGCTGGGCCGTCGATGGGCAGCGTGTACGAGCCGTCGACGGTGACATGCACGGGCACGCCGTCGGCTGCACCGTCGACAATGCCCGAGAGCTTCACGGAGGCGCGGTCATCGACAATCTCCTGGAAGGTCGCCTTGATGCCGCCCGACTCCACGGTGTCGATGCCGAGAAGGCCCGCGATAACGTCCCCGGCGACATCCCAGGCTGCGCCCAGGACAACCGGCTCCGACGGCCGCAGTGCGTCGATGAGCAGGGGGTCGAAAGGGGTTTCGAGCAGGTCCATCTCGTCTCGCGAGAGGAATCCATCAGTGAGATATGGCGACGGCGTAGTGCCCCGCAGGACGGCCTTCACGGTCCGGGCATCATCGGCCAGCGTCGAGCGACGCGGCTTCCCGTCGATGCGAAGTTCAGCCGATGCGTCGATGTAGCGCCGCTCGACGGGGCCCTCCTTGTCGCCGTCTGTCGGCGTCTCCACAAAATCAAACCGGGCGTCGACCACGATCGGCCGCCGGAGCGGAGGCGCATCGCGTCCCGCGGGCGCGAAGATCTCTCCCTGCACGTCGAGTTTGAGCCTGATCCTGCTCGGCGTCGGGCGGGCGGGCACTGGCTCCGGGCTCCCGTCTGTCGTGGCCGTGCCGGCGACATCCTCGGGAGGCATCTCCGGGCTGTCCGCGAAAACGGTTGCCTCCGCGGCCGTACCATCGAGGCCGGCGGCGTCTTCCATGTCGCTCTCGGGGGCCTCCGCCACCCCGGCCTCGACTGGTGGCGCCTCAGCCTGCGAGGGCATCCCCAAAAACCCATCGCCAACGGCTGTTATGAGCAGCCACGTCAGAAACACCGCCGCTCGCCTCGCCATGGACATTCCTCCGCTGTCAGGGCCGGAAACTTACTGGTTTTTCGGCGATAACCATGGCCTTTCCCCGCGCAATGTCAGCGGCGACGAGGCTTCGCCCACACCCTGCCCAGTCACCCGCCGAAGACCCGAAGGCAGACAGATTTACCAAGTGTCTGACTACCAAAAGCCTCTATTTTCACAGGGCTTTGCAATCGTTAGCGTTGAAAACGAGAACTCCGCTCCAGCCGCACGGGGTCGCAAGGTCGTTTGCCAAAACGACTTACGTCGAGCCCTGGGCGGGCCGGTTGCGCCGGGCAATTGAGTTCCGCTCAAGAAAACCAGTTGTCCTCGAACCGTGGCGAGGGCTCGCCCGTATAACTCTGACGTCCGCGAGGTGACATGACGGGGGCTAAGGATGGCCCCAAGCGCGTGGAATGGTAACGGCTCGAAACACGAGTTGGATACGAGGGGCCGGAGGCGTCGGGCGAGTCAGGGTCGCCCGATTGTCGACGCTCTCGGCAACTGCTGGCACGGCAGCCGGCTGGAGGAAGATCATGCGTTCCAATATATCGGGTGATTTTGTCCATCTGTACATGAGTGAAGGCGACACCGCGGACGGGGATCAATTCGGCCTTCCGCTACCCGGCACGACTGCGAGCACGGTGGATGCCGTTGTTCCCGCCGGCGAGGAGGTGCTCTCGATCGAAGACCTCGCCCGCCAGTTCAACGTCTCGACCAAGACAATCTCGCGGTGGCGCGATCACGGTCTGGTCGCCCAGCGATACACCATCGCGGGCCGCCGACGTGTCGGCTTCCTCGCCAGCGCCGTCGAGCGGTTCATCAACAACAATCCGCTGCGCATCGAGCGCGGCAGCCGATTCAGCCAACTCTCGGACGAGGAGCATGAGCGAATCATCTCGTGGGCCCGACGTCTGGCCGTGGCGGGCGCGTGCCCAGCAGATGTCCATCGTCGGATCGCCGCGCGGCTTGGCCGCAGCATCGAGACGATTCGCTACACGGTGAAGCGATTCGATCAGGAGCATCCCGAAACAGCCGTCTTCCCGGCGGCCGACGGCCATCTGCGGCCCGAGAGCCGGGCGCGAATCTATCAGCATCACCTCGCAGGCGAGCTCGTGGAGTCGATCGCCCGGCGGTATCACCGCTCGAAGGCGAGTGTGTATCGCGTGATCCTGTCCCAGCGTGCGGAGCACGTGATGCATCTGCCGCTCGACATGATGCCCAATGCGCTCTTTGCCCGAAAGAGCGCGGAGAAGGTCGTCGACCAGCCTTTTCCGGGCACCGAGGCCAAGAAGGTGCGGCGGCCGAGCGGCCTACCGGCCTACCTGGCGAGCCTCTACGAGGTGCCGCTGCTCACCCGCGAGCAAGAGGTCTGGCTGTTCAGGAAGTTCAACTACCTGAAGTACAAGGCCTCGACGCTCCGTGATCAGCTCGACGTCGAGCATCCGAGTGCCCGCCTGATGGACCAGATCGAACGGCTCTACGAAGAGATCGTCTCGCTCAAGAATCGGATCGTCCGCGCTAACCTCCGGCTGGTGGTGTCGATCGCCAAGCGGCGGGTCTCTCAGGGCGACAGTTTTTTCGATCTCGTGAGCGACGGCAACATGTCGCTGATCCGTGCCGTCGAGAAGTTCGACTACGCCCGCGGTAATAAGTTCAGCACGTATGCCTCGTGGGCGATCATGAAAAACTATGCCCGCACGATCCCCGACGAGCACAAGCGTCGCGACCGCTTTCGCGCGGCCGACATGGAGATGCTGCAGTCAGCCGCCGATCGGCGCGAGGACGAGAACCAGCAGCGGATGGCGGCAAGCGACCGCCTCGCGCAGGTCGGAAAGTTCCTCGACCGGCTCGACTCGCGGGAGCAGACGATCATCGTCCGCCGCTACGGGCTTGATCATGTGCACGAGCCGCAGACCCTCAAAGAGGTCGGCTCGGCGCTCGGCGTCACCAAGGAACGGGTCCGGCAGATCGAGGCCAAGGCGCTGGAAAAACTCCGCGACGCCGCGGCGGCCGAGGCGATGCTGCCGGAGCTGGAGTGACCCCGGCCGCCACGCTACGTGGCGGGGGGCCGGCGGCGGGTGTATTCTGGACAAGATGACGCGATCCCTTCTCCCGCCCGCCAGAGCGGTGTTGTCACTGCTCGCCACCATGGCCTGCCTGCCACTCGCTGCCGCGCCGCGGCCATTCGACGGGTGGGCGGGGATGCGCGTCATCCCACTCGAGGGTCGCGCCGAACGGCTTGTTGTCGCTGACCTCGGCAACGACGGCCGCGACGACGTGATCATCGTCAACCCACGGCAGGCCAGGATTGACCTATATCGCTGGCTCACGGCTGCGGACCGCACCCGCGCCGACACGACCGATCCCGAGCGACCCAACGAACTCCCCTTGGCCCCGGACTGGGCCCACGGCGAAGTCTCGATCGACGAGATGCCCGTCGACGCCGTACCTCACGATCTCGACGGCGACCAGCGTCCCGAACTGCTCGTACTCACCAATCCCTCCAATCGGATCTCCATCTACTCGCAGGCCGCCGATAAGGCCGTCGATGCGAAGGGTGCGTGGAAGAAGACCGGCGAGTGGAATCTGCTCGCCGGCACGCCAACGGGTAGAAACGGGTGCCTGCTGATCCGCGATCTGCCCGACGGACGGCACGAACTACTTGTCAGTTGCGAGCAGGGCATCCAGCAACTGCCGCTTGTCCGCGGTAGTCGGGCCGTATGGCTCGCTCCGCGCGAGAGCCGGGGCCGACTCGACTGGCACCTCGCAGATCTCGATGGGGACGGGGACGACGACCTCGTGGAGTGGTCAAACGTGGCCCGGCAGGTGGTCCGCTGGTATCCCTGCGGCGCCGACGGGAGTTTGTTGCCGGCGCAGACGATCCACGACCAGACGGTCGAGGGCATGCAGACGGCCACGCCCGTGTCAGGCAGCGCCGATGTGTATCTCCTCGGGGGTTCCGACAAGGGCGTCCTCCGCCGGTATCAACTCGCCCGGGCGGAGGCCACCGATGTCGGCCGTCAGGATGCCCTGCCGATGGCGTCTGCAGCCCGCCGCGGCTGGTGCGGGATGCAGGTGGGCGATGAGAACGCCCGCAGCCCGGCGATCGTCGCGGTCGATGTGACGCAGCCCCGGCTGCGGGTGCACCGTCTTGGTGACTCGGGCTGGCTCACGGAGGAGACCTTTCCAGCGATCGGCGGCGTCAAGGCGCTCGCAGCGCCGGCTGCCGAGCAGGGTACGCTCCTGCTCTGGGCAAAGGATGCCGCCGACCTGCATCGCTGCCGATGGGAGAACGGCCGGCTCACCTACCCAGAGCCCTGGCAACGGGAGGGCAAGGACCGGAAGATTCTCGCGCTCGATGCGGTGGGATCGACCGTCTGGTGGGCGCAGAAGGTCGGGTCCGACCTCGATCTCTTCGTCTGGCCGGCTGACAAGGCCGAGCCCACGAAGACCCGTTACACGGATCTCGGGCCAAAGGTGGAGCAGGTCGTCTGGCTGGGCGGCGACACGATTCTGGTGCAGGACTCCTACGCCACCGCGGGCAAGATCGTCACGCTCGCCGACGGCAAACCCATGGTCGCCACGCCCGCACTCCTCGCGAAGATGGATTCCTCCGAATACACGGTCCTCGAAGTGAACGGGACGCTCCGCAAGGCACGGCTCACCGACGGCGTGCTCCAGTGGCTGGGCGACGACCTCCACCCAGTCGATCAGGTGATGCTCACCGAGGGCCAGAAGATTGGTTCGTACCTGCCGATCGCAGGCTCCGGCCCCGCGGAAGCGTGGGCTCTGGAGCAGGGGGGCGGCTTCCTGCACCGGCTCAAGGCCGATGACGCCGGCGTGATGCGGGGCGTCGAGAGCGTAAAACCGCCGGCAGGCACCGCCCTGCGGTGGGATCCGGTGCTCGGCATGATGCTCGTCGACCAAGAGCGGGTCGTGAGGCTCTCCCGTGGCGTGCCCTGGCAGTTGAAACTCGTCGAGAGTATCGACGGCCGGATCGGCCGTCGCAGCGGCGTGAGCGAGTCGACCATCCACCGCGTCCTCGTCACCGATCTCGACGGCGATGGTAACGAGGATGCAGCCCTCTGCGACGACCGCAAGCACCAACTCACGGCCATGCTCCGCCGCGCCGACGCGCTTGAACGCTCGGTCACGTGGAAGGTGTTCGAGGACCGGAAATACCCCTACGATGGCGGTGAGTCGAAGGATCTGGTGGCCGAACCACGGCGGATCGCCGGACTCGACGCTGACGGCGACGGCACACCCGACCTCGCGATGGTCAGTCAGGACCGTCTCGTGATCTATCTCGGCAAGGATGAGGACACGCCATGAAGTCAGCGCATCTCCCCGTCTTCGTGCTCGCGGCCACGCTCACCCTGTCGGCGGTGGCTGCCGAGATCGTGACCGTCACGCTCGTGGGGGGCGGCCGCGTCACAGCGCCGCTTCTCCGCCGCAATGACGACGGCGTCGTGCTCGACCTCGGCTTCGAAGCGCTGCAGATTCCTGCCAAACGGGTGCTCGATGTCCGGGCGGAGTCGGAATCGACGGTCACCGGCGCAGAAAGCGAAAGCGACATCTACCGCACCGGCCGGCTTGAGGCCCGGGAAGTGCCCGAACTCGTCAAGCGGTTCGGTGAGGCGGTGGTCATGATCCGCAACCCCGGCGGCCTCGGGACAGGCTTCCTCATTAGCCGGGACGGTCACCTCGTCACCAACTACCACGTGGTCGAGAACAACACACGGCTCCAGGTGACGATGTTTCGTCGAACCGACAAGGGCTTCGAAAAGACCGAGTTTCGTAAGGTGCGGATCGTCGCCCTTCAGCCCCTGCGCGACCTTGCCATCCTGCAGCTCGATTCCACGGAGACGAAGAACCAGCTCCCGGAGCCTGTCGTGATCAACGACCGCGATGATCTTCGGGTCGGTGATCTCGTGTTTGCGATCGGCAACCCTGCGGGCCTCGAGCGCAGTGTGACCCAAGGCATCGTCAGCAGCACAACGCGGACGATCGACCAGATGCGGCTCATTCAGACCGACGCTGCCATCAACCCAGGCAACAGCGGCGGCCCGATCTTCAACGCCCGGGGTGAGGTCGTGGCGGTGGCCTGCGCCGGTGCCGCCGTCTTCGAAGGACTGGCCTTCGGGATTCCGGCCAATGAGTTGATCGATTTTCTTATCCACCGCGAGACCTATCCCTACGACGAGTCTCAGCCCCAGAACGGTGTCACCTACCTACCGCCTCCGCATCAGACGGGTGCACCGGTCGAGGGCGTGCTGGCCCCGCGGGCCGACCAGTAGCCGACCGCGTTGGGTTTTCTAGCTCTCGATCGGGCTACCTCTTCCCTTGAAAGGATTCGCCATGCGGCACCTGCTCCACGGCCCATGCATCGCGGTCATCGCGCTTACTATCCTCTCCTCGGCAGCGGGGAGGGCGGGAGATCTGCGGCCCAGCTGGGAATGCCTGCCCGATGACACGGGCGTGATGGTGCGGCTCCCCGAGCCGCAGGAGTTTCTCAAGGCAATCCGAGCACAGACGAAGTTTGGCACCGTGGCGCTGAGCGACCAACGGCTCAAGGGCCTCTCGACCGTCCTGCTCGACATGCTCCGCACGAACGCCACCGGAGAGGATGGCGAGGCGATCGAGGAACGCCTCGGCAAGTACGGGCTCACGCAGGACGATCTCCAGGCCGGGTTTCGTGGAGACATGGGCGCGGGCTTCGTCATCCGTGGCCGCGACGGCGACTTGCCGCCGCTGGTGATGATGCTGGCCTGGCTCGAACCGGGCGAGGAGACGGCGACGCGGCTCGTCGAGGCGGCGAAAGCACGCATCGAGGAGCGGAACACCGCCAACGAGCCCGACGCGCCGAAGCGAATCGATCTCGAGTTGGCTGGCCACGAGGTCCTGTGGATGATCGAACCGGTTCTAACGATCGACGCTGCCGACCTCGCGCTCGACAACCTCGACGAGCAAGATCCGCGGAAACGGCTGGAGGCGATCCGCGCGAAGGCCCGCAACGCCGCCTTCGTGAAGACCGGGCAGATCCATGCCTTCCTGACACGCATGGGCGGCCGCCTCGTCGTTGGCCACACGATTCCGATGGCCCTGGGCCCCGTGAAGCATGGCGGTGAGATCGACGTCGATGCCACGAGCGGCACCGAGGAGGCCAGGGGCATCTTCGAACGCTTCCTGACAGCGCACGGTGAGGAGGGCGAAGCGTCGCTCCCCGACATGCTCCGCATGCCGGGGATGGCCGCCGCGCTCCCCGGGGGCGTCGTGCTCGCCGACGTGATCGTCGACCCACGGGTCTTCTTCCGCGTGTCGGGTGACAAATCGATCCAGGACCGGCTGGCGAGCATCGGCGCCGAGCACATGGGCCCGCTCGCATGGCGGCAGTCGCTCGACGGGGATCGCTACAAGAGCGGCATGTTTTTCGTGCTGCCCGCTCCGCGCACGAGCCTGATGCGCATTCTTGACCAGGAGTATGATCCGGCGGAGGTGCCGTCGTTCGTGACCCGCGAGGCGATCGACCTCACGCAGATCTCACTCGATCTCGGCAAGGCCTACGAAACGGTCAAGGAGTTTGCCGTCGGCCAGGGCGGGCCCGAGACGGCCAACATGTTCACTGCGGTCGAAATGCAGGCTCAGGGCTGGCTCGGGGTCGACCTGCCGAAACTTCTGACCTCCCTCGGCACCAGACACTGGCTCGTGAGCTACCCGCCGGAGTTTGGTGAGGCGTTCGCCGAGGCCTCCAAGGCAGGGGCTGAAGAAGGGGCGGCCTCGGCGCGACAGTTTATTGACCGGGCGGCGCTCGTCTGGCAGATCGACGACGAGGCTCCATTGGGAAAGATCCTGCAGCGGCTCGCCGGCATAGCTGGCGGCGACGGCGAGCTGCAGGAGGAGCAGGGCTTTCGCGGCGTGCGGATTCCCGATGGCCCCGCCATCTACATCGGGCAGGGCCATCTCGTAGTCGCGATCGGCAAGGACTCACTCGAGAAGACGCTCGCCGCGATCCGTAATCCGCCGGCGGGCGAGTCGTCGCTCCGCGAGAGCGAAGTGGTGCGACGGGCCAGCGAAATGGTGCTGCTAGAGCCAGCGCGGATGTTTGGCGTGAGCGACAGCACACGGTCGGGCGGTACGCTCGGGATGCTCCGCGAGATGGCCGCAGCCATGGTTCCGGAGGACGTGGCGGAGCCCTACCGCGAGATGCTCGCGGGCATCCAGAAGTTGCTTCCTTCTGACGACGAGACAGAAGCGATGTTCGGGATCGGCGCTACGATCATGCGGGCCGATGACGCGGGCGTGGCGCTCGAATCAGTCTGGGAGATGCCCGCCCCGTAGCGGTCTTCAGAGCGCATCCGACGTTGATGGAACGCCGGCTCGAGCCCGCTCTATCAACGTCGGATGCGCTTTAGCGTGCGGGAAGAGGCGCATTGAGTGAGGCGGGGACGACACCCTGATTCGGGAGGGCCGTCCGGGCGGGAGCCTGCGTGGGCAGTTGGCGGCTGCCGATGCGGGGCTTCGCGAGATCGGCCGCTTCGGTCTTCGAGAGCGTCGTCGCCGGCATGCCGTTCCCGCCCGGGCCACCCTTGGCTCGTGACGCTGTGGGCGACTGGCTGGTGCCCGCGATGAAGTTGTCGATCGACGCCGCCTCGCGGAGGTGCGTGAAGTGTCGGGCCATTTCGATCCGCTGCTTCTTTTCGAAGATATCGTCGTAGAGCTCGCTTCTGGCCTCTGCGAACGAGACCTTGGCAGGATCAGTGAATCCCTCGCAGTAGATCACCATGAACCGGTCGGCTACCTGCACCACCCCTGAGAGTTCCCCGGGCTTGAGCGCAAACGCCTCGCGCTCGAGGGTCGGCTGGCCACCCCACCGCTGGATCGGCGGCACCTCGCCACGAAGAGCCCGCGTGGTCGGATCGGCGGAGTAGGTCTCCGCCAGGTTGCCAATGGCTTCAGGCGTCGCATTCTGTCGGGCGAGCTGCCAGACCTCCTGGGCCCGACGCTGGTTGTCGAGCACGATGATCCGGCACCTGGCCCGGGGGCCGAACGTCGCGGCGAATGCCTTGTCGAGGTCCTCCTGCGAGACTGGCACGCCGCCCACGAGTTTCTTGAGGGCCACGCTCGGCCAGACCACGTCCTCCATGTAATGCCGCAGCGGAATCTTCTCCTCACGGGTCACCCTTTCGAGCCAGGCAGCCGTGTCGGCCGCGCCATCAGGCTTCGTGAATCCCATCTGGCCGGCGGCGCGGGCGATTTCGGTATCAAGATCGGCCTGCGCCACCGTCTGTTGCTGCTTCTTGAGCGCCTGCTCGATGAGGGTCCGCGTGACGAGGACTTCTACCACCTCACGGCCATGCCGTTCGAGACACACCTTGCGAACCTGATCGATCAGGATGGGCTGGCCATTGACGATCGCGGCGACACCGGGATGGGCCGCTGCGCGTGTCGGCTCATTGAGCACGTTCTCGACCTTCGTCACGTCTTGGAGTTTGCGAAACACGTCGCTCGATGACTGCCGGCTCTTCCGTTCCCGCAACTCCTCGGCGAGGTGCGTACGTACCTCCTCGAACTTCGCGCCAGCCGGGGGCAGTTGCCCCTCGCACTTGATCACGATGAACTGGTCGGCCACCTGCACCACCTCAGAAATCCGCCCCGGCTCGAGCGCGAAGGCGGCCCGGTCAAACTGCGGATCGCCGGAGTGCAGCCGAATCGGCTGCACCCAGCCATTAGCGCTCGCGCTACCGACGTCGACCGAATGCTGACGGGCCAAGCCACCAAACTCGTCGGGAGCGGCGAGCGCTTGCTGACGCAGCGACTCCGCTTCCTGCCGTGTTCGGGAAACGATGATTCGGGCCTTGACCGCCGGGCCGAACCGGTTCTCGTAGGCTTCCTGGAGTTCTTCGGCCGTCGGTTCGCCCGCGCCACGCGCCAGCCGGCGTAGCGCGATCATCGGCCAGACGATGTCTTCAGCGTATTGCTGCGGCATGATGCCCCGCTCCTGCTGGATCATCTCCAGCCACTTGTCGCGGGGCACGCTGAACCGACGGGCCATGGCGTCGATCTCGGCGCTCACGTCCTGCGGCGTGACGTCCATGCCCTGCTGCCGACAGGCCTGCTCAATGATCCGGCGGTTGACGAGCGTCTCGAGGACGGCCGTACCGTGGCGACCGAGGCATTCCTCGCCGAGCCGGTCGCTCGTGATCTCGACGCCGTTGACGATCGCCACGGGCTTGGTGCCGGGTTGCTGGACGCCGGCGCCGGCAGGAAGTGGCGGCGTCGCGTCGGCCTCGAGGCTTCCAGTCAGCAACCGCCAGCCGATGCCCACCGCCACAATCGCCCCGGCGGCGCCGATCTCCCGCGCGTACTCCCAGCCCGTTGAACGAAAACGCATGCTGCCCTCCTTGGCTGTCGCGCGGGGCCACAACGGTGACCCCGGGGCCTCCAGCCACCTCCGCGACAACACGTGAAATAGGCAATTCGGCGATTTCAATCAAGGCGAGCGGATCGCCGCCAGAGGCCCGGCATTGGACGGCTGTAAAAGCGTCGCTTACGCTGCCAGTGAGTCAACAGCCCGCAGAGCCCCCACATGTCGCAACCTTCCCCGTCTTCCGCCCTCCCAGAGTCGAGCCACCCGGAATGCCTCGTCGTTCTCGGCCTGCGGCCCCCGCTGACGCTCGAGGATGTGAAGCAGGCCTACCTTGCCAAGGCGTTGAAGGCCCATCCGGATCGGGGCGGCGACCCCCAGGAGTTCATCCGGCTGCAGAAGGCCTTCGACGAAGCCAACGACTTTGTGAAGTTCAAGGCCAGCAAACTCGAGTGGCTGGCGTCCAAGATCGAGGCCTACGCCCAGCAGCAGGAAGTGGTGACCGAGACAATCGAGCGGGGTGGCAGCATCGAGATGGAGGAGACCGATTGGCTGCGGAAATCCTTCGGCGAGGATTTTGGGCACGTCGCCGACAAGCTCGTCGCCGTCCGCCTGGGTAACAGCCGAGCTGACGACGTGTTTGCCATCCTGCTGGGATTCCGTGCCGAGTCTCTCAAGGATCTCATGACCCTCGACCTGTCGCAGGGCCCACTCACCGACGAGGGGCTCTTGCAACTGAAAGGCCTGAAGAATCTCCGGCACCTTGACCTCCGCGGAACGAAGATCGGGAAAGTCGCCGCGGAGATTCCTGGCTGGTTTGCCCACCTCGAGTTTCTCGGACTCCCCAAGGGTGCGCTTGGGATGTTCGCGCGCATGACGATGCCCCGCCGGGTGAAACTCGCGGTCGACACCGGACCCGAAGAGGAATGACATGCAATCCCGCTGGCTCCTGATGGGAGGTTTTCTGCTGATGGCATCGTCCTTTCCAGTGTCGGCGGCTCCGCCAGACGCCTACGAGTCGCGGAGGGTCGTGACGACCGAGGACGGCGGCCGCGTCGAGTTCTCCTACCGGTTGCTGCGTCCCGCGGCGGTCGCCCCGGCCACCCGGTATCCGGTCATTCTGTTCCTGCACGGCGCCGGCGAGCGCGGCAGTGACAACGCGAAGCAGCTCAAATATCTGCCGGCGTGGATGGGCGAGCCGGATCTCCGTCACCGCTATCCGTGTTTCGTGGTGGTGCCGCAGTGTCGT